>NZ_JADEWJ010000277.1:0-4999 GCF_015207725.1 Synechocystis sp. LEGE 06083 | reverse complement strand
GAGGTGGATTACATTATTATTAATGCCGCCGGTTGCGGTCACACGCTGAAGGAATACCACCATATCCTGGCCGACGACCCAGAATACTTACCCAAAGCCCAAGCCTTTGTTAGTAAAGTACGAGACATTAATGAGTTCCTGATGGAGATAGGGTTAAACAAAACCCTCCACCCCGTCACCGAGGAATTAACCCCTGTGGTTTATCAAGATGCCTGCCATCTGATCCATGGTCAAAAAATCAGTCTCCAACCTCGACAGTTAATTGCCCAAATTCCCCATTTGCAATTGCGGGAACCCCTGGATGCAGCCCTCTGTTGTGGCAGTGCTGGGGTCTATAACATGCTCCAACCGGCGATCGCCGAAGAGTTGGGACAGCAAAAAGTCAGCAATCTCTGTCAAACCGGCGCCAAATTAATCATTTCCGCCAACCCTGGTTGCTCCCTGCAAATCGAAAAACACCTACAGAAACAAGGCCAGAGCCTCGGGGTCATCCATCCTATCCAATTGCTGGACTTATCCCTGCGGGGAGAAAAGTTAACCAACCTCTAATGCTGAGGCTCAGAGCCGGTTGACCCAGGTCTAATCCTGGTTTTTCATCCTCTAGCAATGGCCGGGGCAGAGACGTTTCCCAAAAAAGTAGGGGAATCGAAATTCCTGAGCGAACCCACTCTTGGGGGTGTGAATGGGTATCGTTACCACCACAGCGTCATAGGGTCAACAGTGGAAACACTGGGACGAAATCTAGTCACAGTAAGTGATCCCCAGTTTGTTGTCTCTCAAACGTTCGCTTGTGCTGTGAAATTTGCACTAACAAAACTGTCCATCTCCAACCCCATTCAAAGCCATTAACTAACAGGGCATGGAAACCAAAAAGTCGTTTTTATCGACATTCTCCTAAAAGTTTCCCCCCAAAGCACCAATTCTGTCCCATTGCCGTTAAAGTGAAGACAATTCACCAACCACACGTTTGTAGTCCTAACTAACTTTTATATGTCTGCCTTACCTAAACCGGCTTTTCCCTCCCGCCGTACCGCCGTAGCTGCTTCCCAACCTACGCCCCTCATCACCTCTCCCCGGGAATCTTTGCCCACTTCTCTGCAGGTCTTGTTGCGGTTTCAACAGGCTACTTCTTGCCTTACCTTGGGTGTAGTGGCGACGGTTTTAGGAATTTATGGTTGGACGGTGTACACCCCTACCCTCTGGAGTAAGGAATATCAACAACTTAAAGCGCTTCAACAAACGGAACGCCAACTGATCACCAACACTGAAGCCATCAAACATCAACTGGCCCAGGAAGCGGATCAGCCAAGCTCTGGTTTGGTCAAAGCTAACCCCAACCAGAATATTTTTCTGCCTGCCCAAGCTAGTGCTCCCCCTGCTTCTCCCGACCATGCCACCGTTGCCTCAGCCACCAATTTCAACATTGCCACCAGGCCCGTTGCCTACTAAATAATTCGAGCCATGGACTCCTCCCACCCCAAACTAAATTCCTCAACTGCCGATTCATCCCCCTTCACCAAGCATATTTCCCGACAGGAAAGGCAAAAGCAAAAGGCCCAACAACAGGGGGTGCCGGTGGTGCGTTTGCTATTGGTCTGGGGATTTTTATTACTAGCCATAGGGGGACTAGGCTATCGTCTTTATCGGCTCCAGGTGGTGGAAGCCAACCAACTACAACGCATGGCCAAGGCTCAACAGAGTACTAGTATGCAGCCCTATGTGCCCCGCCGTTCCATTGTGGACAGCCAGGGGAATGTTTTAGCCACCGATCGCCTTACTTACACCTTGTTTGTCCATCCCCGTTACTTTGAAGCGACGAAGGAAATTACCGATCCCACCGACTACATTGCTCGGGAACTGTCGGCAATTTTGGGAGATATTACCCCAGCGCAACTAAAGGAGAAATTCAAGGCCAAGGAATCGGGCATCAAACTGGCCACCGGCCTCAATGAGTCCCAGGCTGTGCGCATTGGTTCCTTGAGAATGGGGGGGGTGGATCTGGAAAAGCAATATAGTCGCTACTATCCCCAGGATGAAATGGCGGCAGATATCGTTGGCTATGTGGACGGCGAGCACCAGGGACAGGCGGGATTGGAACTGAGTCAGAGGGAAATCCTAGAACGGGATGTGGAAACCTACGCCATTCGCCGCACTGGTAAGGGCGTTGTGTTGCCAGATTCCTTGCCGGATAACCTCTTGCAGTCCAACGATTGGCAAATGCAGTTGACCATTGATATGCGTTTGCAGCGGGCCGCCCGGGAATTACTGAAAGCCCAGGTCGCCCAACAAAAGGCTAAGCGGGGCACTGTTTTAGTCATGGATGCCCAGGATGGAGCCATTGTGGCCATGGTTAATGAGCCCACCTTCAACCCCAACGAATATTACAAAGCCAAGGTGGAGTATTTCAAAAACTGGTCTGTGAGCGATCTGTACGAGCCGGGATCAACCTTTAAGCCGGTGATTGTGGCCCTGGCCATGAATGAAGGGGTGCTGAAACCAGAGGACCGCATCAATGATAGTGGTTCAGTGCGGGTGGGCCCCTGGACCATTTCCAATGCTAGTAAAAGTGGCGCGGGCATGATTAATGTCACCCAAGCCATCCGCTATTCCAGTAACGTCGCCATGGTGGCGATCGCCAGACGCCTTAAACCGCAACGCTACTATGAATTACTGCAGGGGGTAGGACTGGACAGTAAGACTGGCATTGACCTACCGGGAGAAGCGGCCAGTTACCTCAAGCCCAGAAAAAGCTTTATGGACGACCCCATTGAGCAGGCTACCACTTCCTTTGGCCAGGGTCTCTCCCTCACTCCCATCAAACTACTCCAACTCAACGCCATGTTGGCCAATGGGGGCAAATTAGTTACTCCCCACGTGGTCAGAGGCCTGGTGGATGCCCGTAATCATCTGCACTGGCAACCAGATCACCCCGTCGAGCAGGTAGTGAAGCCGGAAGTGGCTCATTCTGTGGTGCAAATGATGGAATCGTTGGTTAGTGGCGATGGGGGGACTGGCAAGGCGGCCCAGATCCCAGGCTATCGGGTAGGAGGGAAAACCGGCACGGCCCAAAAGGCAGGCCCCAGGGGCGGTTATTTAGCCAACGCCAAAATCACTAGCTTTGTGTCGATTTTGCCAGTGGACAATCCCCGCTATGTGGTGGTTGCCATTATCGATGAACCTAAGGGAGCCAATGCCTATGGGGGCACTGTGGCCGCCCCGGTGGTTAAAAATGTTATGGAGGCCCTAATCGCCATTAAGGGCATTCCCCCTTCCCGACCGCAATAAATTTACCCCGGCAGGTTTTATTCATGGACACCGGGGATCAATGGAGCCGTGGCTAGCGGACAAAACTGCTAATCAACCAGAGGATGATAAAGGTGATGGTGGCGGCAATTTGTTCCAAGTTGGGGCCGATCGCCACATTTGCCCCCAACAGTAACTGACCCAAGACCGTGCCCAAAATAATTCCTACCAACAGGGCTCCCAAACTGAGCAGTAGGGCTTTACCGAATTTGCGTTGCTTGCGGTTGAGGAAGAAAATATTGCCAAACACCCCCACCACCAACAGCAAAGACTGGATTGACCCCCCCGCCCCTTGGGTCAACCAACTGATCAAAATCAGGCTAGCGAAAAAGCCAGCGGGCCAGAGAATATCGTTTTGGGAAGGAGTATCCAGGGAATTGGCTAGCCAGCTGGGAGCGGTGGGAGCTGGAAGGGAGGGGAAGCCATTGCCGGTGCTTTCTGCCTGGCGTTCAGGGAAACGAATTTTTTCCGGCACCTTAATTTTGCCTTCCTGGCGCAGACGCAGTCGTTCCATAATAATGGCGTCGTAGGCGGCCTCCACCTCTTCCAACAACTGGGTGTTCCCCTCATGTTCCCGAAACAGGCGAGTTTTGACGGCTTGGATATCTTCAAAAGTTGCTTCCTCTGATATGCCCAACGTCTGATAGGGAGTTTGTTCACCCATTGTCCTAAACCTCCTCTGGTTGAATTTCCTTGAGTGCTTGATTGGGAGTGCTGACATCCAGTATGCCCAAAGATCTTACCATTGACATCCTCGCCTCCCTAGGGAGAAAAGCCGTTGCCCGTCCCTGACCAATGGTGACCATGGCCGGTTTAACTCCACTCTGTGATCCATTGTCGCAAAATTGGATTAATTACCTCTGGAGCTTCATCCTGGGGGCAGTGGCCCAATCCGGGCAAACTAATGAATTGTTCCACACACTCATAGTTTTGCAAACCTCTCCCCAAGGCGATCGGTTCCCAGGGATCGGCCTCCCCCCAAATCAGCACCGTTGGGCAATGGATGCGGGGTAACAAATCCTCCGGCAAAGGCCCCTGGGAATAGCCGGTGAAAGCTAAAAACACCGCCGCCGCCCCTTCATCCTGGGCTGGCCGCAGAAGCATAGCCACCAACTCATCCGTGACAGCATTTTTATCCCCGTAGGCTTGGCAGAGAGCCTGACGAACGGTTTTAGCCCGGGCCACCTGTCGGAAGAACAGTTTGCCAATCTGAGGATAGCCCAGCACCGTTTGCAATACCCCCGCCCCTACCCGGCGATACCAGGGCAAAACTGACCGTTTGCGGTCATGGAGTAACCGCAGAGAACAGTTGAGGGCAATCAAACCAGTGACCAGTTCTGGATAGTCCGTGGCAGTTTGCATGGCCACCACACAGCCGATGGAATTACCAATTAGCACCGCCGGGCCACCAATTACTTCCCGGCAAAAGTCCGCCACCAGAGCCGCCCAGGTTGTGAAAGTGTAACCCAATGTCTGACTAGGGATAGGTTTGGCCGAAGCACCAAAACCCAACAAATCGATGGCGTAGCAACGACAATATTCCCCCAGGACAGGGATATTTTTGCGCCAATGGCCCCAGGAGGCCCCAAAACCGTGAATTAGTAACACCGCTGGTCCCCGATCGCCCCTTTGCTGATAGGCGATCGCCTGGTCGCGCCATTGCCAAAACAGGGGGGGAGTGTGGGGAGACAGGGCT
>NZ_JADEWJ010000276.1:0-5074 GCF_015207725.1 Synechocystis sp. LEGE 06083 | reverse complement strand
GCCTAACTCGGAGGAAATCCACAGTACTCTCCAAATACTGAAACGTCAAAATTACCGTCTCACCCATTTAATTCAGGATTTATTGCTCCTCTCTCGCATAGATTTACACGACGCTAATCGAAGTCAATTCCAACCCTGTTGCCTTAATGATTTGGTTAGTGATTTAGTGGAAGAGTTTGCTGGTTCGGGTATTACTGCTGGTGTGCAACTATCTGCTGAAATACGGGTTGAGCAACCCGTTAGGGTCAAGGGGGAAGAAGACCAACTTTATCGTTTAGTAGCCAATTTAATCAGTAATGCCATTCACTACACTCCCGCCGGAGGAATAGTGAAAATCATTCTTGAGACTGACAAACAACAGGCTATCATCCAGGTTCAAGATACGGGTATTGGTATTGCCCCAGCAGAACAAGCTCGGATTTTTGACCGCTTTTATCGGGTGGATGGGGCCCGGTCTCGACAACAGGGAGGGGCCGGATTAGGATTAGCCATTGCCCAGGCGATCGCCATTAAGCATCAAGGCGTTTTGAGCGTAGAAAGTGAATTGGGGCAAGGCAGTTTGTTCACCATACAGTTGCCCATTGTCTCCGCATCAATGGCCCATTCTTAACCTCATTTCATCTTGGTTTCATATTCCTCTGAAAGACTAAAGACATTCCACTGCACCTCAGACCCCTTTATTGGACTGGTTGCCCGTTTCTTTCCATTAAGTTAAGTTTAAAATTTTTCCAATCGCCCTATTCTGATCATTTGCCAAAACCTATGCAGAAAAAAATTTCTCCCCTACCCCGCCTTGCCCTCTGGTTGGGAGGCATTGGTTTAACTGCAGCTAGTTTAGTGCTCCCCACCGTAACCCAAGCCCAAAGTAACCTCTCCGGTGGTAGTGCCATTCCCCCTCTAGCGCCGATCCCCGAATCTACCTATATTCCCCCTTCAGTTCCCTCCGTCCCAAGCACTTCTACTGTAGACAGTAATGCCTTAGCCACTCACTTGCTTTTGGTTTTGGGAGAAAGGAAAGTTTACGCCTATCAAAACGACAAAGTTTTAGCCAGCTACCCCGTAGCCATAGGTAAAAAAGGTTGGGAAACTCCCCAGGGTAATTTCCAAGTTATTCAAATGGTGGAAAATCCTGTCTGGGAAAATCCTTGGAATGGGAAGAAAGTTCCCGCTAGTGTGAACGGCCCAATTGGCATCCGTTGGATTGGTTTTTGGAGCGATGGTAAAAATACCATTGGTTTCCATGGCACTCCTAAAAAACAGGAAAATCTCCTAGGTAAAGCCGTTTCCCATGGTTGTGTGCGGATGCGTAATCCGGACGTAGTCTCCCTATTCGGCATGGTACAAAGTGGTACCCCCGTCAGAGTGGTCCAGAAAAAATAGATTTTAGCCATTGGTGATCGGTATCGGCTCAGAATGGCAGTTCACCATTGCAATTATGACCCAGCTAATAACTACTCCCCTAGTAAATTGACAACTTTATGTTCCTCTTCTCATTTTTACTATCACCGTAGGCAACAGGGGAAGATTCAGTTGGGGCAAATATCTGTAGCGCCTGCATCATCTCAATTATGAAGCAATTATGAAAAGACATCGCTATCCACTATGCTTGTAATTATGAAACAATTATGAAAAGTAATGGATTGGCATGTACAGCGGCGATCGCTCCTTGGAGCCGGGCTTCTAGGGGCTGGTACTTGGTTGGGTAGACGGTTTAGCCAACCAGCGCTGGCTCAGGAGCAGCGTGCCCCGACTGCTCCGGGTCTTTATCACCAGGGCATGACTACCCTAGGCGATGTTGATCACCTTAAAAATGGCTTTGACCCTCACGTACTGCTAACCCAGTGGGATGGAGGACGTGTCTCAACGCTGCCCAGTAGGCAGCGCCTGCGAGAGTACGACATCGCCACCGTTGAGCGAGAGATTGAGGTGGCTCCGGGGGTGTTCTATCCTGCCTGGACGTACAACGGTCAGGTGCCGGGGCCAACGATTCGAGTCACGGAGGGCGATCGTATTCGCATTCGCTTTACCAACCAGGGTACTCACCTACACACCCTGCACTTTCACGGTATTCATGGAGCCAGGCAGGATGGCATTCCCGGAGTGATGGAGGCTGCGCCGGGGCAAACGGTGACCTACGAGTTTGATGCAAAACCCTTTGGCTGCCACCTCTATCACTGTCATTCTGTGCCGTTTAAGCGCCATCTCCACAAAGGGCTCTACGGAGCGTTCATTGTTGATCCTGACCCCCAGCGGCATCCCGACCAGGTAGAGGTTGCCCGATCGCGCCTGCTGGGCTCCCCAGAAAACCAGCGCTGGCAAGAGTTAATGATGGTGATGAATGCCTTTGACACCAACTTTGACGAGGAGAACGAAGTCTACGCGGTTAACTCTATTCCCCATGCCTACATGAAGCAGCCGATTCCCATTGAGCGCGATCGCCCAGTGCGCGTCTATCTAATTAACGTGACCGAGTTTGATCCGATCAATTCCTTTCACCTGCACGCCAATTTCTTTGACTATTACGACCATGGGACGACGTTGACGCCGACTTCCCGCACCGTCGATACGGTGATGTTATGTCAGGGGCAGCGGGGCATCATCGAATGTTCCTTTGCTGACTTTGAACCAGGGGTGTACATGTTCCATGCTCATCAGGCCGAATTTGCGGAACTGGGCTGGATGAGTGCCTTTGAGGTGGTGGCATGAAGGCTTTGCCCTGGCGCTGGATGTTGCCGCCCATTCTATTAGCTGGGTTGATCGCTCTACTGATAATCATGAGCCCGGCTCGGTTGCTCAACTTGAATGCACCGCCCCTGGAGTCTCTGATTGTGGAGCGCACTGTGTTAAATGATCGAGGCATTACCCTTAAAGTGCGGGCGGAGGGGTCAGAACCCATGACTATTGCTCAGGTTCAGGTGGATGGCGCCTATTGGGCGTTTACCCAGCAGCCCCCTGGCCCGATCCGGCGACTGGTGACGGCAACAGTGCAAATTCCATACCCCTGGGTAGAGGGCGAAGCGCATCATGTTCAGTTTTTGACCAACACAGGTGTTACTATTGCCCATCCCATTGAAGTTGCTTTACCCACACCCCCTCTGTCTTTGGGCACACTGCTGAGCTATGGCTGGCTGGGGCTCTATGTGGGGCTGGTGCCGGTGGGGTTAGGCATGTTGTGTTACCCCTATTTAAAAGTGCTGGGCCAACGGGGACTGACCTTTGTTTTAACACTGACGTTGGGTATGCTGGCATTTTTGCTGGTAGATACCATACAGGAAGGGCTGGAGCTGGCCGCAAAGGCGGCGATCGCCTTTCAAGGTCAGGCCTTAGTCTGGTTTGCAGCTATAGTGGCATGTCTGGCCCTATTTGCTGTGGGCCGCCGCCGAGGCAAACCGCCGGAAGGCACTGCCCTCTCTACCTATATGGCTTTGGGGATTGGCCTACACAATCTGGGGGAAGGGCTGGCGATCGGCACTGCTTTTGCTCTGGGGGAACTGGCGCTGGGTTCGTTTCTGGTAATTGGCTTTACCCTCCACAATCTGACTGAAGGGCTGGGCATTGTCGCGCCATTGCTCAAGCAAAAACTGCGTTGGCAGACCTTCATCTTGCTAGCTATCCTAGCCGGACTCCCTGCAGTGCTTGGTATCTGGGTAGGAGCCTTTGCTTTTTCTCCCCATTGGGCAGCCTTGTTCTTGGGGATTGGTGCAGGGGCAATTTTGCAGGTAATTGTAGAACTCGGCACCTACCTACAGCGGCAACTGCATCAGTCAAAGCTCTTCGGCTTGGAGGGGATGAGTTTAGCTGGTTTTACTACCGGGCTACTCGTGATGTACAGCACCGCGCTGTTGGTGAAATTTTAGCCCTTGATAGTGAAGTCAAGTGTAGGGTTTAAGCTAAATTCAACGTTGTTCACAAGATATATATGTCTAAGAGAATTGTCGAAGTGTTTATAGCCGGATGCCCATTATTAAGATCGCTACGTTAGAGCAGGAAATTCAGCAGGCTATGGCCAGTAAAACCATGCTGGAAACCTACCGCACAACCTGGGCTGCCCGACCCTTAGACAATCCATCTGACATTAAAATTTGTAATTGGGCTTTGCTCTAGGGAGAGTGTATCGTGTGCGTCCGCGCTGTAGACAGATATTGAGTTTATCCCAACAAAGGTACGTGAGGCGACATAGCCATTCGCATATTGTCTTATTGCGAATTCTGTTCCAATGCTTGACCCCAAAAACACGATGATTGTAGTCCCATCCATTTATCATTGCGGGTCACTACAACTATTAAGAATGAAGAAAACAAAAACCCACGGGCAAAAAGCTATACGTGGGCAATGTAAAACATATTTTGATCAATATTGATTGTGACAAAAATTTAATTTTGGTCAACTTCCTGGTCCTGGGCTTGGACATATTTCTCAGCTTTCATCAGATTAGCCAAAGCTGATTCTAAATGGGGCCCTGCATCCACCGCAACCCAATCTTCATTGGTCAAGTGCCGCCATTCAAAATGTAGGTGGGGTCCTGTAGACATGCCCGTACTACCAATGCGCCCAATCACTTGACCCCGAGCCACTTGTTGACCTAATTCCACCAAAATTTCCGACATGTGAGCGTAACGGGACTCCTGGGTTCCTTCCAAATGTTGTAGTGTCACCATTAAGCCGTAACCGCCGGACAATTGGGCCGTCGTCACTACACCGTCATAGGCTGCTAAAACTGGGGTTCCCGTGGGAGCACCCATGTCTGTGCCATTGTGCATCCGACCTTGTCCGCTAATGGGGTGCATCCGCCAGCCAAAGGCGGAAGTTATGGGGCTACCACCAGCTATGGGGAAAACTAAGTCCGTCCCTTGCCTCGGTTGTCCTTGGGGGGCATATAAGCCAGTAGCCCTGGTGTATTCGGACAGGGGAGCTAGGGCAATTTTAATACCGCGATTAGCAATGGGTGCCAAGCTAAAAACTTGATTACTTGCCACCGGTTGCCCGATCGCCAGGGAACTAACTTTGGACTGAATATTTCGCGGATTGAGGGGAGAACGGTTATTAACGGGGGCCGGATTGTTGGCGTTGATTC
>NZ_JADEWJ010000275.1:0-5078 GCF_015207725.1 Synechocystis sp. LEGE 06083 | reverse complement strand
TCGCTTTTTCCTTTGGCGCCCTGATTGTAAGTGTGGCCATGGTTTTCCTCGGTACCATTGTTTGGGATGCCCTGGGGGGATTTGGTCTATTCACCGTGGCGGTGGTGTATGCAGTGGGTTTAACCCTAGTGGGTCAATGGCTTTATTTCCAGCAAAAATTACCCGTTCCCGGCGGTTTATTAATTACCATCGCTGTGTGGATGACCCCCTTGGCCATTTATGGACTGCAACGGGGTTTTGGGTTAATTTCCCTTGATGATCCATCTGTGTACCGCAATTTACCCACCTGGTTAGTCAGCGGCCGTTTTCCCCTGGCCATGGGCACCATTATTGCCAGTTTATTGGCTTTACGCTTTATTCACTTTCCCTTCCTCACCTTTCCCCTCGCCTTTTGCCTCTGGTTCCTCTCCATTGATATTCCCCCCCTCATCTACGGAGAGACAGTCAGTTTCACCACCGCAGCCCACTTGACCCTAGGCTTTGGCATTGTTTGTTTGGCGATCGCCTATGGGGTGGATTTACGTTGGCGACGCAGCCGGGGAGATTACAGCTTTTGGCTTTACCTTTTCGGACTGATTAGTTTTTGGTTTAGTCTCTTGGCCACCGGGCAGGATACGGAATGGTACCGACTATTTTTTTGCCTGATTAATTTAGGTCTGATGGCTTTGTCAATTCTGCTCAAACGACGACTATTTATGGTGTTTGGCGTCATTGGAGTGTTCGGCTACATCAGTTATCTCGCCTTCCAAGTCTTTGCCGATTCCCTCCTCTTCCCCTTTGCTCTTTCTGCCCTGGGCTTAGCTATCATTGCCGTCGGCGTACTGTACCAAAAACATTACCGTGTGGTGGAAGCCTATTTTGACAATCTACTCCCTCCCCAGTGGCGCAATTTCCTCCCCCGGGAACGGTAAGAGTATGACATTGACACCGATTCCGTGCCTATTCTTTGCCTAACTCAGTAACGGGCACTGTTAATTTTAGACTAGTCTTAATAACTTCTTTCAATAGTGCTCGTACTAACTGCACCGTGGTGATCATGAACGAGGATTCGGTTGCCGGCAACAGGATGTCCCCTTGGGGAATAAGGTGAAACCAATCATTAAAGTCCCGTTTTCTCGTCTCTCATTTCTAATGCCCCACGGCTTCCCCTTTACCCTTTGGAACGTCGCAGCTCAGGCCAGAGGGATAGGACTAGGGCAAAAATCGTTGCAGGCATGACCCCAAAGAGCAAAATCCTATTAAATAGGTCAATATTTGTATTTTGGGTGGCACCCAACACAATGTAGGCGGTATAGGCAATGTAATAGGCTAAAAATAGGCACCCTTCCCACCGAGAAATTAAGCGACCACTAATAAATACAGGCAAACACACCAGCGCCACTGCACACATAACCGGCAAGTCGAATCGGATCGCTTCCGTGGAGACCCGTATGCCTTCCGGTGATATCAGGGCAGAAAAACCCAACACGGCCAGAATATTAAAAATATTACTGCCAATTACATTACCTACTGCAATATCTCGCTCGCCGCGATAACTAGCCACCACCGATGTGGCTAACTCCGGCAAAGAAGTTCCAGCAGAAACCAGGGTTAAGCCAATAACTAACTCACTAATGCCAAAGGTTTTGGCGATCGCCACGGAACTGGACACTAATAATCGAGAGCCGAATACCAATAGGCAGATTCCTCCTAGGATATAAGCCACCTGGAGGGCGATTTGTTTACCTGTTTTGGGCACCGTCCCCCCAAATTCTTGGAGATATTCTTCTTCAACGGCGGGATTACGTTCCTTTTTGCTCTGGCGAATTAGAAATCCGGTGTACAAAATGGACCCTGTGGCAAAAATTGCCCCATCTACCCGGCTAATCAGCCCATCCAACCCGAACATCATGGCCAAGCCTGACACCCCAATCAAAATGGGTACATCCAAGCGAATCAATTGCTGATCCACGACCAGAGGAGTCACGATGGAACAGATACCCAGAATAAGCAAAACATTAAAAATGTTACTGCCTACCACGTTTCCCAGGGCAATGTCCGCCTGACCAGCAAGGGCCGATTGGAGACTCACCACCATTTCCGGCATACTGGTGCCATAGGCCACAATGGTCAACCCTATAATCAGGGGAGAAAGCCCCACCATTAGGGCGATGCGGGACGCCCCTTTTACTAAAACTTCCGCACCGACAACAAGCACGATTAATCCGATCGCCAGACTAACCCAAGTTATCCAATTCATGCTGTTGTAGCTCCCGAGGGGTAAAAAAGACGGAAAAAAGGGTTTTGCCTAAAGGAAATGCACCGAGTGCGAAGGATCGGGTAGGAAAAACTTGGAATAGATTCCCCCAAAGGGGTACAAACCATTATTCCCGAAGAAGGGCCCAATGGTTAAGGAGAATTTAGGCGGTGGCCCGGTTTTCTTTCGCAATGGCGATCTCCCTGAGGATGCTGGTAAGGTCAACGTGTTTGGAAAGTTTTATTCCGCTCCCTAAATCGACCCACTAAAGCTCTGGCAATACTGGGGGACTTTCATTCAGTTTCCCCCCAAATGGGAGGGGAAGGGGGCCTTTAAAACAGGTTCTAACAACGGTTGAGCATAAACATGGCAAAGAAAAAATTTATCCTCCCCAGCCGAGCCAGGAAAATCCTTGGTAGAAAATAAAGCTAAACAGCCAAGCTGTTATCAGGGGAACTACCACGGCAATAATGGTATAGACAAGGGATTTACTTTCCCCCCAAATAGCGCCAAGGGTGGTAAGGCAAGGAATATAGATCAGACTAAATAGACAATAACTAAATCCCTGGGCAAAGGTCACCGTACTATGGATTTGATCAGAGACAGCGTCGGAATTATTGAGGCCGTAAATAACAGTTAGGGCCGCCACTTGAATTTCTTTGGCCACAAAACCAAAAATCAGGGAAACCGTTAAAAAGGGATTAATGCCCAAGGGATTCATTAACGGCTGGAAAAGACTGCCGATGCGGCCAGCAAAAGTGTCCAAACCCGTACTGCCTTCAGGAAAGCTGGTTAAAAACCAAATCAGGCTACTACCGATAATCATAAATATCGATAAACGGGCAACAAATTCTCGCATCTCTCCCCAGACTCGCAAAAATACTTGCTTGAAGGTGGGCAAGCGGTAGGGGGGTAATTCTAATACGAAGGGGTCCCGGGCTTGGAAGTAATGAAAACGACTTAATACGGCGGCGACGGTAAAGGCAGCCACAAAGCTCATTAAATAGAGTAAAAATAGGGCGATCGCCCCTTGGGTACCGGGCATAACGGCGGCCAAGATAAAAACAAATACTTGCAGGCGGGCAGAGCAGAGAGAAAAGGGAATGACCAACATCGCCAGGAGTCGCATTCCCCGGCTACGCATCACCCTAGTACCCATAATGGCAGGGACGTTACAGCCAAACCCCATCATTTGCAAAACAAAGCTCCGACCATCTAGCCCCAATCGCCCCATGAGGGCGTCCATTAGGTAGGCAGCCCGGGAGAGGTAGCCACTGCCCTCTAAAATTCCCATGACCATGAAAAATATGGCCACCAAGGGTACAAAGGAGAGTAGGGCGGCAAACCCGGTCCAAATACCGTCCAAGAGTAGTTCTTGCAGGATAGTGGGTAGAGGGGAAAATAACGGCTCTAAGACATTGCTTTGCAACCAACCAGTGACCACATCCACAGGATCGGCACTGGGCAAACCCACATTCCAAATTACCCAAAACACGCCAAACATGGAGGCGAAGAAGAGGGGCAGACCAAACAAGGGATGGAGCATCACCCCGTCAATGGCATTGGTGAGGGTGCGGGCAGTGGGAGACGGCATCTGCACCACACCGGCCAGGGCCGTTTCCATATCGGCGATCGCCACGGGATGGTGGGAAAGAACATTAACCAGATCGGGAATTTGGTAGGCTTCCGGTTGCTGCGCCACAGCACGACCAATGGCATCCATGGCCCGGGGACAGCCGGTGCCGTATTTCGCACTGATGGGATAGAGGGGCAGACCAAGCCTTTCCTGGAGGGCGGCCACATCAATTTGCACTCCGTAGCGCTTAGCTTCGTCAGCTAGGTTTAAGAGGGCGATCGCCGGAATGCCCAGGGTTTGTACCTGAAGAAGAAGACGGATTTGCCGGTCAATTTGGGCTGCATTCACCACCACCACCACCAAGTTGACAGCATAGTCAACAAGGAAGCGTTGCACCACTCGTTCATCTTCGGAAAAGCCATTGAGGTCATAGATGCCCGGTAGATCGACAAACTCGATGGATTCCCCCTGTAACGGCACCACCGCCCGGAATAGGTCCACCGTCAATCCTGGCCAGTTGGCGATCGCCGCATTGGCTTTGGTAATCCGGTTGAAGAAAGTGGATTTGCCCGTATTGGGCTGACCAATAAAAGCAATCCTTTTTTTCACATCGGGACGACTGGACTGGACTGACCCCCGCTGGCAATGACTCACCATAATCGCCCTACTCTCCTAAGGTAATCTGCACCAATTGGGCTTCACTACGGCGCATTGCCACTTCGGTGGTACTGCCAATGCGGAGGTGGAGCGGTCCCCCCAAACCAGCCTTGCGGAGTAATTGAATCGGTTTATCAGGAATAATTCCCATTGCTTCTAGGCGATTAACCAAGCCCTGACCGTGATTTCCCAGTAAAATTTGCTCCACAAAAGCCACCTGGCCCACCGACAAATCCAATAAAGTCATGGTTTTCCGAAAACTGCAAATAATTCTCAATTATTAAATTAGCACTGTTTGTTAAGAATAGATCTCAAAAACAATTGTGAGTATAATCACTTACCATTGATTAAACTCGATGCAAACGATCAAAAAAATCATGCCCAAGGTAGATGCTTGGGATGGCATTGCTGTGAACGAGAAAAAATATCCCCAACTATTTGGGAATCGAGCCTTGGGTTTTAGTGGGTTAAGGGAAATCCCCGATGGGAGCTAGGATTCAAGTAAAACAGTGCGACCATTTTGATTAGTGCGGTAAACCCAATTTTTTTCTCCCGATTGCACCGTCACCCGCCAGCCTGGGGTCATCACTTGGGCGCACATTTGCGCTT
>NZ_JADEWJ010000274.1:0-5129 GCF_015207725.1 Synechocystis sp. LEGE 06083 | reverse complement strand
CACCGTTTCAGCTACTTCAGTGAATAGATCTTTTTCAGCCTGGAAAAAACCGTATTTTTGTAAGCTTTTGCCGGGATGGCGGGCCAGGGTGCGTTGGGGAATAAATGATTCCCGGGGATATTTGGCAAAGGTGGCCAGGGTGGCACAGGTTAGTTGCAGTCCCCCTGGGCGATGGGGTAAACCAAGCCTAGTTAAAATACGAAAGCCCTGAGCATTGCCTTCAAAGCGGTCAAAATCAGCTTTTTGTAAAGGATTAATCAGGGCACCGGAACGATTTTTGCGGGCATACCATTTTTGGAAAGCGGTTTGAATGGCATCTTCCCCGGCATGGCCAAAGGGAGGATTGCCAATGTCGTGGGCTAGGCAGGCCGCAGAAAGAATATCACCAAAGTCCGCCGCTTCGATCGCCTGGAGTTGATGGCGTTTAATCACCTGATCCCCCACCATACGCCCTAGGGAACGACCCACACAGGACACCTCCAAACTGTGGATCAGACGGGTGCGGACATCGGCATTTTTGGATAGGGGAAAAACCTGGGTTTTATCCTTCAGGCGGCGGAAAGCCGTGGAATAGACAATGCGGTCATAATCTTTGAGGAAAGAGGTGCGCTCAAACTGATGCTCCTCCAACTGTTGTTTACCGAGGCGTTTGCGGGAGAGTAATTGTTGCCATTCCATTGGGTTAATATTTTTGTTGGCCTATGGACCACGGCGACGAACCTGTTGCCACCGCAGTACTAACCCGAGGTTAACCTGTTTAGTCAACCAATAAAAAACGGTCAGAATCACCACGGTGACGCTAATGGCCAAGAGGGGGCGGTGATGGGAAAGGCTTTGGGCCAAATTATGACCCACATCTTTGGGGTCTGTGACCACATGCCAACTGTTTAAACGCAAAAATCGCCCCAGATAAATACCGATCGCCGACAACAGATGGGCCGTTAACTCCATGGGTAAAATCCAGGCTGACCATTGCCGTTGCTCCAGATAGTAACTGGCATTGAGCAGGGACATGACGTAGCATTGCCAACCCACATTCAAGAAGATAAAAAATTGGGGGGTGGCAGTAAAAATCATGATGCTGGTCGGTATTCCCCGCCGCACCAGTTGGAAGTAATGGATAATGTCGGTCAAAATGTAAGGGGCATTGGGCAAAAAGGCGATAAATACCGCAAAAATTACCCACCATAGTGGCGATCGGGGCCATGGTTGGCGTTGGGGATTATGCCAACGGAATAACCAAACACTGAGCACCAGGGGAATAACAGCCAAAAAAGTGTTCCAGGCAATGCGATCGCCATTGATGGCCAACACCTGCCAAGACACCCGTAGCCAGGAAATGATTAGTTCCATACTCCTAATCCCTTAGCACGTAGCCCACCCCCCGCACTGTCTGAATTAAACGGGGTTCCCCCGCCGCCTCCAACTTCAACCGTAGGTAACGGATATAAACTTCAATAATGTTGGAATCCCCCATAAAATCGTAGCCCCAGACCCGTTCCAAAATTTGTTCCCTGGTCAACACCTGGCGGGCATGGGAGAGGAGATAGTCCAAAAGCTCAAACTCCTTGGCGGTGAGATCAATCAGGCGATCGCCCCGTTGAATTTCCCTTGTACTGCGATTGAAGCGTAGATCGGCAAATTGCAGCACTTCATCGCTAGCCGTGTGGGTACGACGCAATTGCACCCGGATGCGGGCAAAAAACTCATCGGAGTTAAAGGGTTTGACAATGTAGTCATCGGCACCGGCATCAAGCCCCATCACCCGTTCTTCCACGTCGTCCTTGGCTGTGATCAGGATAACAGGAATGCGACTGCCCATCTGCCGTAGTCGTCGGCATAGCTCCGCTCCAGACAGCCCTGGTAGGGCTGCGTCCACAATGATTAAATCGGGGGGAAATTCCTGGGCTTGGGTAAGGCCCTTCAGACCATCCCTAGCCACACTGACATCGTAGCCTTCATATTTGAGTTCCAACTCCATAAATCGGGCTAACTTTTCTTCCTCTTCCACAACTAGAACACGGTGACTCATGGCAAACTAGGCGATCGCATAGCAAATATGTTCATCGTACTGCCCCCGCTGCGGATTTTAACCTGGGTAGGGCTAGGGAAAAGGGCTCAAAAAGCTGCAACTGCTCAAAACCATGGCACAGAAAAACTCCGTCTTGGGGCAGCGGCCAACGAATTTAATTCTCTATTTGATACTTTCTAAGTGCCGTAACGATCCCGCAGGTCTTGGTTGAGGTGGGAGCGATCGCCCATCACTTCGATCAAGGGGCCGTGCTTAGACATGGTGATAATACTCACCGCCGCCACGGGCATACCGATACGGTCTCGAAAACGGCCGATGTCAATGCCCAACAGACTACAGAGCATAATGCGGATGGTGGACTTATGGGATACCACCAACACATTACCGTCGGTGAAAGTTTGTTCGATTTCCTCTAGCACCTCAGAGCTACGACGGGCGATATCAATGCCCTTTTCTCCCTCAGAAGGAGCATTCCAACCCGGATCCGCCAGCCAACGGACATAATCATCGTGAAATTCTTGATTCACTTCCGCTGGGGTTTTCCCTTCCCATTCCCCGTAGGCAATTTCCTTCAGACCGTCCCGTTTTTGGATAGGTACATTGATCAGCTCACTCAGGGGAGTTGCCGTGGCCATGGTGCGGTGTAGGGGGCTGGCAAAAATAGCCGTCCAATGAACATCCTTGTAAGCTTCGGCAAATTGGTGGGCCATTTGATAGCCATGGCTAGTGAGGTCAATGTCCAGGCGGCCGCAAAAAGTCCCTGTTTGGCTAGAAGTGGTTTCGCCATGGCGGAGAAAATAGAGATTAAGGGTCATAATAGCTGATGGATTTTTGGAGATAGTTTGGACTGGGTTCTGGTTCACCCACTGGCTTGGAGTTAACTAGCCCCAATCCCGGCAAGATTGTTAGCGAGGCTTCCGGTTCATGTCAAGGGAAGAATAGTTGCCATGATTCAACTATGGCCCCACCCGACGCCAAACACAGTAGGGGCAATCGTTTTCCCCCACTGCACCAAATTTCATGTACTGTCCCGGCAAAACATTTTCAAATTTAATCGTTTTGGTGTCACCTTCTTTGGTGCATTGGGCTATGACCACAGTGACAGTACTAGAGTTCACTTGACAGTCGATGGTGGTAACTTCCCCGGTACCGGCAACGCTCATCTGTAATTGGTTCCCGGCAATTTTGAGGGAGACCATGCCAAACATAAAGTTGAGCAGTCCGGACAGCGCTTCGATGTCTTCCTCTGGTTTGTATTCAGGGCTTTGCCGGTAGTCTGCCATGGTTTTTTCGTAATCGAATTTCCAGGTGCCCTGAAAAGCTTGCAATCCATTGCCCAACGTTGCCCCAAGACCACCACTAAGAGGGCTACTGGGACTACTGTTACCTGCTTTGGGGGCCATGGTGGGGGGCAAACTTTCCCAACAGCGGGAATCGTACTGGGCTAGTTCCCCCATCTCAGCGCAATCTAAGGCGATCGCCGGGGAGGCCATGGCCAGGGTTCCGACCACAACACTAACAATGGCAGAGGCCAGTGCAGTGCAGGAAAATCGGCCGACAGAGAAAAAATACTGTTTGGGCATGGAGATAAAGGGGAAAGCTGAAACAATGGCTAGGGCGAGAAGGGCCAACGGACTAGAAATGGCGATCGGGAGCCGGAACGGTATGATGATGCCCATGGCTCCTGCCTATGACCTAAACAATCTCCACCCACTTTATGGATGGCTTATTCGCACCAATTCCGAGTAATCCTTTAATCGACTTCACCATTCTATTATTGGTGACCCTGATTCTGCCGCCAATTTTTGAGCGTCTCAAGTTACCAGGATTGGTGGGACTTTTGTTCGCTGGCATTGTGCTGGGCAAAAGTGGTCTAGGAATATTAGATCAGGATTCGGAAAGCATCAAGCTCTTCACCGACATTGGCAAAATTTATCTGATGTTTGTGGCGGGATTGGAAATTGATATGGTGGACTTCCGCCGCACCCGCAACCGTTCTTTGCTCTATGGTTGCCTCACCTTTGCCATTCCTTTACTGACGGGGTTGGCCGTGGGTCAACTTTTTGGCTATTCCCTCAATGCATCTGTGTTGATGGGTTCCCTATTTGCCTCCCATACCCTGTTGGGCTACCCCATTGTGCAGCGGTTGGGCATTGTGCGAAATCAAGCAGTGATGGTCACCATTGGGGCCACCATTTTCACCGATATTGCCGCTCTGTTAGTTTTGGCCATCTGTATTTCCATCCACAGTGGTAGTTTTTCCCCGGCGGGTTTGGTGGTGCAGTTGGTGGCGATCGCCGGATACAGTGCCTTGGTGTTAGTCGGCTTTGATTGGGCAGGGAAGGAATATTTTCGTCGCACCGGGGATGAGCAGAGTAATCAATTTCTCTTCGTACTGTTGGCGGTGTTCCTTGCTTCCGTGGGCTCGGAATTGATCAATGTAGATAAAATTGTTGGAGCCTTCCTGGCCGGGCTGGCGGTGAACGATGTGTTGGGCAAAGGGCCAGTCAAGGAAAAAGTCGAGTTTTTGGGAACTACCCTATTCATTCCCTTTTTCTTTATTGGCATTGGGCTGTTGTTGGATTTACCGGCTTTTATGGTTACCCTCACCACCCTTTTTCCCCTGGTGGTGGCCATTGTGGGAGGGCTGATCATCTCCAAGGGGGTGGCGGCTATCCTTGCCCAACTGAAATTGGGCTATACCTGGGCCGAGGGTCTAACCATGTGGTCCCTTTCCATTCCCCAGGTGGCGGCCACATTGGCGGCGGCGGTGGCCGGTTATCAAGCCATTAATGCCTCTGGCGATCGCCTGGTGTCGGAAACAGTATTGAACACCATCATTGTGCTGATGCTGATCACGTCCATCATTGGCCCCCTGATGACAGCCAAGTTTGCCACCAAAATTCCGCCCCCCAATAGTCTCTCTAACCTCGAAGATGACTCGGCCTTACCGGGGGAAAATGGCGAAATTACCCTGGTGCCCCCCAAAGCTTCCACCTTTACGGTTCTAGTGCCCACCCAGAATCCCCAAACCCTGAGCTATTTGTTGGAAATGGGAGCCCTGATCGCCCGCCATGAAAGTGGCGTGGTAATTCCC
>NZ_JADEWJ010000273.1:0-5134 GCF_015207725.1 Synechocystis sp. LEGE 06083 | reverse complement strand
TTGGTGCCATATTTTGCGATTACTTCCTGTTGAATAGCGAGAATTTTTAGAGCCTGGGCAATAATCCGTTTTGCAGTCCCCCAAACCAAAGGAATGGCAAATAAATTCCAAATGCCATAATTGAAGGCAACGTCAGTGTAAACCAGGGTAGATTGTTCTGTTTCGGGCACCGATTGGCTAGTAATAAATAAATGACGTTGGGCATTAAATTTATATTCCACAGAAGTGATATTCGGCATCATAAACCGGTCAGTATGACTAATTTCATTGCCCTGGGAATTGAGAAATTTGCCCCACCAACCCAAATTATTATTTTCGTTGTAATACTCAGCTTTGACTTGTCCTTGATGGCGATGCACAGTCATTTGTATGGCTTGCCGCTGGGCAGTGCGAAAAATACCTGGATGCACCGAAGCTGTGTGGGGAATGTCAATGAAATTCTCAACGCAGTTAGTGACGTTATTGGCAAATTGGTGGATTAATCTTATCCTCTGCCAACCTTTTTTACCATACTGGGGTAAAGCAAAAGGGGGGTGAATGGGGTTCCCTAAACAGACATAAATAAAGCCTTCCTGCTCCATCGTTTGGTAACATTTTGTCTGCAAATTTTCCCTTGGTTTAAACTGCTGACCTTCCGCTGGCACACCAATAACTTGGCCTCGATGATCATAAATCCAACCGTGGTAGGGACAGTGAAGATTACCTTGCTTTACCGAACCGCAGGAAAGGCGACTATGGCGATGGACACAACGATCCTCCAAGGCGATCGCCGTGCCATGGTGATCTCGAAAAATTGCTAACCATTGCCCCAAAATTTGCCGAGCCAAAACTTGGCCAGACTTTAAATGCCTACTTTCCGCGGCCACATACCAAAAATCTTCAAATTTCATCGCTTTGATAGGTTCTAATCGCAATATCTCCCGTTAACTTAATTTGACAGGCCAATCTAGCTTGGGCGTCATCGGGGGCCAAAATAGCCAACAGTTCCCTTTCCTCGGCCTCTGGAGGAGGGAGTTCCCCCACAACCCGCACTAGACAGGTACCACATAATCCTGTGCGACAACCGAATAAAATTGGCGAGTTCTCTGGGGTTAAATATTCCCCTAGACGAGCATTAAATTGTAATGATAGGAGCGAAAAATTACTTTCAGGGAAGGAAATTATGCAATGATTCATAATTTTCAAAATTGGCGATCGCCTATGTATGACGATACGGGCAAGTATGGTGTCAAAGCCTAAACTTCCAATGAGACAGTAGCATCGCAAAATATGGTCCGCTTTAAAAAAGAAGTTTTCTAACTCCTTTTGGATAGAAATCAAGGCCTTGCTAGCAACTCAAATTGTCCAGATAGAAGTAAAAAGCAACAAGCCACTTCTCAAACTCTCATTTGATGGATATTGCAGAAGTTTTCCAATTCAATGGAGATCCTGAAGCAATGCAAGGGCGATCGCCGACTGGAAAAGTCTTGTTAGTTGATTTAATTCCTAGCAGTTTCTGCCAAAAATTGGTCAATGGTATCTAGTAGTTGGTTTGGTTGGAAAGGTTTGGTAAGGTAGCCACTGGCACCTAGGGCCTGGGCTCGGCTACGGTGGAGGGGATTTTCCCTGGAAGTAAGCATAATCACCGTCAAGCTATGCCATACCCGGTGGGCCCGCACCAATTGCAGGAGGCTAAAGCCGTCCATATTGGGCATTTCGATGTCACACAGGGCTAAATCAATGCCTTGGTTCTGCCGGTTGAGCAAATCCCAGGCTTCCTTGCCATCCCGACATTGGATCAAACGGAAAGTGCCCCCCAATACCCGTTGTAAAGTCCGCCGTACTGTGACGGAGTCGTCTATGACCAGAATGGTTGTTTGGCCAGTACCAACGACGCTGGGGGCTTGGGTCAGGGTGGGTTCCATGCGCCAGAGCACAGCAAAATTGTTGGGAATTAATACAGGCACCACATCCCCAGTCCCCAGCACAGTGCAACCCGCCACATAGGAAGGAATGGGGGTGATGGCATCCAAAGCCTTGACCACTAGGGGCCGTTCATCGACAATTTGCTCCACCGTTAACAATGCCGGGCGATCGCCGAGGTTGACCATGAGGCCGACTTTATGGGGTAAGCCGGGGGAAGGACTAAAACCCTGGGGATAAATTTGGGGTAACACCTCATCCAGGGGGCGGGCTTCCATAATTTGGGATTGCCACTCCACCCGGCCATTTTTAACGGGGTAATCATCCAGGGGCAAAATACGCAACACAATTTCGGAAGGAAACGCCAGTAACCGCTGTTGATAGCGCACCAACAGTAGGGGCACAATGTTAAGGCTGAGGGGAATACGGATGAGAAAACGACTGCCCTGGCCCAGTTTAGTTTCCACCGTCAATGTCCCCCGCAGGGCTTCGATCATCTGCTTGACAATGTCTAGCCCCAGGCCCCGGCCGGACAGGTTGCTAACCTCCGCCGCGGTGGAAAATCCCGGCTGGAAGAGAAAATCAAGTATTCGGGCTTCGGCCATGCTCCCTGATTGTGCTTCCGTTAACCAACCCAGTTCCACTGCTTTGCGGGCAATTTTCTCTGGATCAATGCCCCGACCGTCGTCGGCCACAGTGATCAACACTTGGTTATTAGCCGTGCTGGCGCTGAGGGTGATGGTTCCCTGGGGGGGCTTGCCCTGGGCCTGGCGTTCCGGCACAAATTCTAGGCCATGGTCAAAGGCATTGCGGATTAAATGGGTGAGGGGGGTGCGTAACTGGTCGAGAATGGCCACCTCCACCAAGGTTGTTTCCCCTTCAACCGCAAACTGTATCGGCTTTTTATGGCGATCGCCTAATTTTTCTAGGGGTTGGGCAAAGGATTGGGCCAGACCCCGAAAGGGCACCAGACGGGATTGGGTCAACTCACTATCCAACTGATGGAGGGATTGACTCATTTGAATCAAAGTTTCCTGCAAATCCCGTTCCACTAAATCCACGTCTTCCTGGATTTCCTGCACCTGCACCATCAGTTCTTGAAACCTCTGCAAAATGCCGTGGACAGCAGTGTAACTATCCATTTCCAACGCGTCAAAGTCCACTAACCCCGCTATGCCTAGACTACTTTGGCCTTCACTGGGCTCCCCTCCATTGCCGGGGATGACTTTGGTTTGGTCACTAAAGGACAATTCGTCATAGAGAGACTCCACCTGTTCCCGCATGGGGATTAACTGTTGTCCCCGTTTTTTCAAATTACGACTGGCCTGGCGCAGTTGTTTGTCGTATTCCAATAACCTCTCCTGGTTGATTAGCAGTTCGCTGACTGTGTTGCTCAGTTTATTGAGGCGATCGAGGGGAATACGGAGAGTTTGGCGGCTAGTGGTCGGCCTAACTGCGACAGGCGATTTTACGGGGAGCGGTGCTGACGCAGTAACGGTAACAGGGACTGGCTCAGTCTGGGCCATGGTCACAGGGACTGGGGCTTCTACGATGGCCACTGGGGGTGGATCTGCTGGGGGCGTTAATTCCCCTGCTAGAAACTGCGCCCTTAGGGATCTCAACGTGGCGATCGCCGGAGGGATAAAGCTGGGCAAATCAAGGGAAGGCTCGGCTAGTTGGGCCCGGAATTCCTTGGCGGTTTCCTCTAGCCATTCACAGCTAAGGGCCTGGCCCAGAAGAGTACATTCCTCCAGTAAAAGACTAAAACTTTCCCGCAATTCCCCGGCCGTGCCGCCCCGTTCCAACCGACGTTCCACCCGATCTAAACAGGCCTCCAATTCCACCGAGAGGGAAGTCCGCACAAATTGAGACACATTGCCACTAACCGTTTCCCCCTGGGCAGGCTGGGGTTGACAGGTGGCCAGAAATTCCCCTAGGGCCAAGGCTAGTTCCGGTGGCTCATCCGTATCCAGCAACTGGCCACTGTTAGCTAACTCCACCATGGCCTGGGTTTCTTCAATGGTCATGCCAATCAAACCCACTGCCACGGAGGTATCTTCCACCCTTCCTTGTTCCAGGGCTTCAAATAAATCCTCTAGGCGATGGCAAAGGGTTTGCAGGGGAGTGAGGGCCGACATGCCCGCTCCCCCCTTCAGGGAATGGGCCGCCCGTCCCATATCTTGGATTAATTTCTGACGTTGCTGGGCATCCCCGGCAGAGTTCAACACCTGTTCCAAGGACTGAAAACCCACTGTCAACTGTTCTAAACATTCCGGCGCATCTTCCTCCAGAAAGGCCTGGCGGGCTTCGGCGGTAATGGCGGCGAGGGTGGCAGCATCAAACATACGTTGACCAGATGGAGAGTTAGGCGTTTGGACGAGGCATGGAAAAATTTTTGACCTATTCCACTTTGAATTTACCGGCGGCGGTTTGTAGATCCACAGCGGTTTTAGCCAGGGACTGGAGGGATTGGGATACCTGCTGAGATTTATCGGAGGTGGATTTTGCCACACTGGCTACGTTCTGTACCGTTTCCGTCACCGTCTGGGAGGCCAACCGTTGGGATTCGGTGTTACGGGAGATGGAATCGAGGAGGCCATCAATTTCCTCACTAATTTGGGTCAGATTTTGCAGGGTTTCCTTGGTTTTTTGCACTAGTTGGGTGCCAGTGACCACCTCGTTGGTGCTTTCTTCCATTAGTTGGCTCATTTGGGAGGTTTCTTCTTGGATGCTCAGAATTACCTGTTCAATTTCCTGGGCAGAAAGGGTGACCATTTCCGCTAGACGCCGTACCTCATCCGCAACGATCCGGAAGCCCTGGCCATTTTCCCCTGCCCGAGCGGCTTCAATGGAGGCGTTAAAAGCCAACAAGTTGGTTTTTTCGGAGATACCAGCGATAATACCGACAATTTTAGAGATTTCCAGCGAAGATTCCGCCAATCGCTTCGATTTTTTGGAAATTTCTGCTACCCGCCCCCGCACTTTATAGATACTGTCCACCGTTTGGTCCATGGTGTTTTGCCCCTGCTGGGCGGCTTCGTTACCCTGTTTGGCGATCGCCGCTGCCGTTTGGGCACTTTTAGCTACGGATTCAATGGATTGGGCCATTTCTGCCACCGAAGCCGTGGCCGATTCCAGAGCCCGGGCCTGTTCCAGGGCATTGTCAGACAAATTGGTGATCTCCTCACTATCTTCCTGGGCCTGGCCACTTACCTCCGTCGCCGTATCCACC
>NZ_JADEWJ010000272.1:0-5144 GCF_015207725.1 Synechocystis sp. LEGE 06083 | reverse complement strand
TAACTGGGTTTTGTTTCAAAGTCTGGACTGGCACCAATGAAGAATAGTTGGTTGCCGTTACGAATTTCAAAGTTAGCGGCATCTGTTCCTTCAACGGTTAAAACATTATTGTTACCACTGGCATCGGGGTCTGTAATGGTGAGGTCTCCAATAAGAACTCCACCAGTTGTATCGATATTCTCATTAATGCTGGTGTTGTCTAAACTTAAATCGGTGGGAGCTTCGTTGACATCATTGACAGCAATGGTGAAGGGTTCAGTATAAATTAATGCACCGTCGGTGGTTTTGATGGTGATGTCGTAACTGGGTTTTGTTTCAAAGTCTGGACTGGCACCAATAAAGAATAGTTGGTTGCCGTTGCGAATTTCAAAGTTAGCGGCATCTGTTCCTTCAACGGTTAAAACATTATTGTTACCACTGGCATCGGGGTCTGTAATGGTGAGGTCTCCAATAAGAACTCCACCAGTTGTATCGATATTCTCATTAATGCTGTTAGCTGATAGGGCTAAATCGGTGGGAGCTTCGTTGACGTTTGTGACAGTAATGACGATCGCCTGGGAATCACTCAGTAACCCATCACTGGCCGTTACCGTAATGTCATAGACGTTATCCGTCCCAATATCTGTTGGATTTTCAAAGTCAGGAGATGTTTTAAAGGTGACTATGCCTGTATTACTGTCAATGTCAAAGAGGAGATAGTCTCCTGTTGTTTCCAAACCATAGGTAATGGAGTCACTTTCGGGGTCGGTGGCGGTGACGGTGTAGACGGTTCCTATGCCATTTTCGGCAAAGTTGGCTGTCGTACCACTGGTAATCGTTGGGGCTTCGTTGACATTAATGACCGTAATCGCCACATCTTGAGAATTAGAGTTTACGAGTCCATCGTTAGCCGTGACAGTGATGTTGTAAACATTGTCGCCATCGTCACGTCATCATTGGAATCCTCGAAGTCGGGAGGCGCTAAGAAGGTTACCTGTCCTGTCTTGCTATCAATGGTGAATAAAGCCCCATCGATGCCCCCAAGACTGTAGGTAAGGGTTGCCCCTTCTGGGTCATTGGCTGTGACAGTGTAAACAACCCCTGTGTCATTTTCATTAAAGCTAGCTGTGGGGGCACTGGTAATGGTCGGAGCCTTGTTGGACAGAATACGAAGAGTCGTCGTCACGACTTGGCTCAAATTTTGGAACGTTTTCCCGTCATCGACCACAAAGGTAATGAGACGGTCTGTGGTGTCAATATTCGGAGACGTATTGTTGTAGGTGACCGTCCGCAATACTTGTTCATACTCAGCCACCGTACCGTTCCCCGCCAGCGTGAGCACACCATTGCTATAACTAACGGTAATCGGCCCCGTTGCCGTCGCACTCAGAACTTCATCAGTGCCATCGAGGAGATTCGAGATCGTAATGGTGGCACCGGCTAAGGTCGCCGAATTTGCATCTGATAATGTCAATCCGGGGCTCACAATGGCCACAGGGGCAGCACCGGACTGAAAAACAGCACTAAAATCTTTAACGAATAGGGGATCTGAGGTAAGTTCAATGATGCCGCTAGCCCCAATGTCGGCACTGCCAAAGACCACATAACTTTCCCCGGCATTACTTACTCCATTGGGGTCACCTCCAGATGCACCAATAAGGAGGTCATCAAAGCCATCGCCATTGACATCCCCCGCACTACTCACTGAATAACCAGAATCATCAGATAGATCAATACCGTTGATGACGAAGCCGTTGCTACCATTTAAGTCGGCAAGATTGAGGCTACTGCTAAAGCCACCACTCTTACCAAAGACCACATAACTTTCCCCGGCATAACTTTGTCCATTGGGGTCACCTCCAAATGCACCAATAAGGAGGTCATCAAAGCCATCGCCATTGACATCCCCCGCACTACTCACTGAATAACCAGAATCGTCCCTGCTATCAATACCGTTGATGACGAAGCCGTTAAAGAGTTGTGCTCCGTTCAAATCCAGCACGGGCGCACTATTGTCAATGTCGCTAGCCCCAATGTCGGCACTGCCAAAGACCACATAACTTTCCCCGGCATTACTTACTCCATTGGGGTCAGCACGGTATGCGCCAATAAGGAGGTCATCAAAGCCATCGCCATTGACATCCCCCGCACTACTCACTGACAAACCAGAATAGTCATTAGAATCAATACCGTTGATGACGAAGCCGTTGCTACCATTTAAGTCGGAAAGATTGAGGCTACTGCTGAAGCCACCACTCTTACCAAAGACCACATAACTTTCCCCGGCATTACTTACTCCATTGGGGTCGGCAAAGACTGCGCCAATAAGGAGGTCATCAAAGCCATCGCCATTGACATCCCCCGCACTACTCACTGAAAAACCAGAATAGTCACTGTTATCAATGCCGTTGATGACGAAGCCGTTGCTACCATTTAAGTCGGAAAGATTGAGGCTACTGCTAAAGCCACCACTCTTACCAAAGACCACATAACTTTCCCCGGCATTACTTACTCCATTGGGGTCAGCAAAGTATGCGCCAATAAGGAGGTCATCAAAGCCATCGCCATTGATATCCCCCGCACTACTCACTGAACGACCAGAAGCGTCACTTCCATCAATGCCGTTGATGACGAAGCCGTTGCTACCATTTAAGTCGGCAAGATTGAGGCTACTGCTAAAGCCACCACTCTTACCAAAGACCACATAACTTTCCCCGGCATTAAATTGTCCATTGGGGTCGGCTCTATTTGCGCCAATAAGGAAGTCATCAAAGCCATCGCCATTGACATCCCCCGCACTACTCACTGAACGACCAGAATAATCAGCTAGATCAATGCCGTTGATGACGAAGCCGTTGCTACCATTTAAGTCGGCAAGATTGAGGCTACTGCTAAAGCCACCACTCTTACCAAAGACCACATAACTTTCCCCGGCATTACTTTGTCCATTGGGGTCGGCAAAGTATGCGCCAATAAGGAGGTCATCAAAGCCATCGCCATTGACATCCCCCGCACTACTCACTGAACGACCAGAAAAGTCACCTCCATCAATACCGTTGATGACGAAGCCGTTGCTACCATTTAAGTCGGCAAGATTGAGGCTACTGCTAAAGCCACCACTCTTACCAAAGACCACATAACTTTCCCCGGCATTAAATTGTCCATTGGGGTCACCTCCAAATGCACCAATAAGGAGGTCATCAAAGCCATCGCCATTGACATCCCCCGCACTACTCACTGAACGAGCAGAAAAGTCAATGTTATCAATGCCGTTGATGACGAAGCCGTTGCTACCATTTAAGTCGGAAAGATTGAGGCTACTGCTAAAGCCACCACTCTTACCAAAGACCACATAACTTTCCCCGGCATCACTTACTCCATTGGGGTCACCTCCAAATGCACCAATAAGGAGGTCATCAAAGCCATCGCCATTAACATCCCCCGCACTACTCACTGAAAAACCAGACTGGTCATCAAAATCAATACCGTTGATGACGAAGCCGTTGCTGCCATTTAAGTCAGAAAGATTGAGGCTAGACATAATAATTAATTAAAATAAGTTAGTAATTAAGTATTGAAAATCAAAGCTGCGGGGCTAACCGTCATCCACGGTAATGACCCGACGAATCTCATCGGTCTTGAAGGCAATGGCCATCGGTCTACGGAAATTAGGCAAAAATTGAACGTCATAGAGTTCCTCCACCACCCCCTCAATGCGGAGCGTATGCACCACATCCCCCGTGCATAGGTCAATCACCACCAACCCACAACGGGCTTCCGCTTGTTTGGCTGTTAATCGGTCACTAATTGGCAAATTCCGAAAGGTCTTGTTTTTCCGCACCTGGGACAATCCCACCACCGCATAATCCCCGTGAAACGCTAATCCCCGTTGATAACCCGCACAGAACGCCACCGGTTCAAATTGCCCCCGTTCCAAATCCACAAAGCCAAAATCCCCCGTCCCCGAATTGAGCAACCAGAGCCTATCCCGATACCAACGGGGAGAATGGGGCATGGTTAACCCCTCCACCACAATGTCATTAGTCTCAATATCAATTACACAACCACCGTCAATACACTTATCCCGCCAGCCATCCGCCACATCCGAACGGCTCACCGTGGTCACATACTTCGGTTTTCCCTCCCTGACCGCCAACCCATTAAGATGGCAACGGTCTTCTGCCGCCAGCTTAGAAATAAACGGAGGTTGCCAATAGGGTTTAAAACTATGGCTTTCACTCATCGTCCCCAGGCAACTAAACAGTGTATTAACAAATACCAACTGCTCCGCCTGCTTCTCGGCAATATCCGGGCAGACCACCAAATCATGAATATCTAAATCCCCCGTCACATAACCCATCTGGGGCAGGAACAACCCATCGTAACCATCATGGGTTTGCCCGGTCGCTAGCACATTCTCAAAACGCCACAGTTGATATAACGAACTGATATAAATACTGTTTCCCTGGACATAAAGCCCCATACACCGCTCTAAACTCCGCTCAAACACCGACAACTTACCGTCGGGCTGTAAGCCAATAAAAAACAGCTTGCCCGCTTGATAGGTTGTAAAGACAAGACTAATATTCTGGTCGTATAACCAAGGGGTAAACTGTCGTGAGGCATTTAGTTCTAGCGAGTTTGCCGTTTTCAATTAGCCTACCTCTCTGTTGATGAATTCAATCGGGGGTATTGCACCAAAATTCCCGCTAGTCCAACAAGTGCAGATCGCCTCCGCCTTAGCAAAATCATATTCCGTGCCGTAAATTGCCCCAAAATTAGCCCAGAACAAATCAGACAGGGCAAAATCCGAAGGATAGGTGTAAACACCGTTGAGATAGTCAGCAAGTAAGGACATAGGACAACAACCAGAATGTGGTTAAGAGAAAAACAGAAACAAGCCTAAGTAACAAAATCAAGTACCATCCACACCGATTAGACATTATCCAACTCGGGATCTGGGCCTATCACGGCTGGATTACGGTAGCCCGGTAGCACCGTCACCGCAAAACCTTCCTCCACTCCGGTATTGAACAAAAAAGTGCCAACCACCTGGCCATTGCGGAGATCCACCACCGCAATGCCCTTGGGAGTACGAGCCAAACCCATGGCCTGGTCAAAGTGGGCAAAGCGCATCCGCAGTTTGCCCTGATGGACCCCAATAC
>NZ_JADEWJ010000024.1:0-23293 GCF_015207725.1 Synechocystis sp. LEGE 06083 | reverse complement strand
ATTGTTCTGTGGGGGGAATGGTAATGGCATAGGCATAGCCCTTGCCTGGTTCCAGGGTGCCCCTGAGATTAAGCTGATCGGTACCCTCAAAACTGAGTCTTTGGTAATGGCTTTCATCCTCCAGGCTGGCCAAACTATCAAAGGCCATGGCATTCCACACCTGGGCCAAGGGGCGCTGTTCAAATTCCGGTTCCCCTAACGAAGAAAGACTGACCATAGGCAAATGGTGATGGAAGCGGGCATTGACCAAATCATAAAAACTACGGCTACTGAGGCGCAATTGGTTCACCTGGGGAATCCAGCGTCGGCGATCGCCAGAATTATTTTGGGCAAAATCCCGGATCGCATCCCGATTCAAACCCTCCAGGGCATCCAACACCGCAATGGTCATGGCCATCCGCTCTTCTGGGGTGCCTAGGGTCGGAGGTCCATCATTATTGTTGCCGGTATTGTTGGTATTAGTGGTTATTTCCTCGGGGTCAATGTTTAACTGAAAAGCTAAACCATCATCCACTAGGGCTTGGAACCTTTGGGGAGAAATGCCCAAATTAAGCCGACGGGCCCGGATCTCATTTTTGATCTCCAAATCCGTTTTTTGCGGTGCATCATCCTCCGGTTTGTCTGGTGCCAAACTCTGCAATATGGCCCGTTGTTGACCCAGGAGCCATAACTGTCCAGCTCCCCAACCCATGGCCATGGCGATCGCCATCAATCCCAGCAAGATGAGTGATTTTTTCACCAGCCCCCTTAACCCATCGACTCGGACCATGGTTTTTATTGTGGTAGAAAAATGAAAGAGCCAGGGAGCTTGATGGGCCAAGGGTAGAGAGGGTTCCCCAGCCCCTTTGGTTAACAGGCCCACGTCACCGTTAGTAGCCTGGGCACTAGTGGACTTCGGGCTGAAACTAGCCACTGTGGGTAAAAATTTTTGCGGCAAATTGTTTAAATTGTCTGCCAAAGTAGGCAAATCCACCAGGGGAGGCCAACAGGAGCATTGCAATAGTAGTTGGCGAAATTCTGGACTAAGGGCAACGGAGGATAAAACTTCTTCCCCAAGGGCATTAGGATTCACGACCCCCGTCAGTAAGGCGATCGCCCCCAGGGCCAAATTGTGTAAATCTCTCCGGTCTTCCCCTGGGGTACCGCAGTAATACTGACTATGGCTAAAGTCCACCAACACTGGCAGGCCATCCACTCTCCGCCGCACCACCTGTTCTAGGCTAATCTGACCATGGCAAATTTTTTGGCTATGGAGATAGCACAATACAGGTAACAATTGACGGCACCATTGACGTACTTCCGATTCTGTAAAAGCCTTACCCTGATTGCGACGGCCCTTGAGCAAGTCCAAATAGGATTGCCCTTCGATAAAATCTTGGACTAGGTAAAGCTCTCTCCCCAGGGCAAAAAACTCTCGAAAATTAGCAATTTGGGGATGGTCGAGGGCGTAGAGTATTTCCGCCTGTTGCTTAAACGAATTACCAGCTTTGTCCCCAGGCAAGGAGGTCAAAACTGTGATGGTGCAAGGTTCGTCAAAGCGATGGGTGTCGTGGGCGAGGTATTGTTGACCAGGGGAACTGGTGCCTAAATGGAGTTGGATCAGGTAACGGTCATCGAGGCGTTGGCCCAGGGACAGGGATGGGGTCATTGGGGGAAGGAGAAAAGGTTATCCGGCCAATGGCACATCCTAGCTTAATTTGATGGTACAGGTTTGGCTTTTTGCCACCATTGAAAACGGGCGGCGGGAAACTGACGGTCTAGCAATACGGTGAGGGGGGAAAGCACAAATAGGGCCCAAAATAGGGCAGTGGGTAGGTAAAAGTAATATTGCAAAATTAGACTGACCATGGCGATTGCCGTGGCCCAGATTAAACGACCGGGACGAGCATTGGGAATGGAGCGGGGATCGGTGAGCATAAACAGGGCAAACACCAATAGACTGCCATTTTCCAGGTGGTGGAAACTAACCTCCGGGGGCCAACCCAACCAAGCGTTACGCAGTAAATCCAGCCCGGCATAGACCGCTAAAAACATTACCGATGTGTCCCAACTGCCCACTCTGCCCAACACCAACCCCCCAGCGGCCAGGAACATTGCCCCCAGCCAGAGGGTAGTGCCCCATTGCCCCGGGGAAACCCAGGCATCCCCCGTTAAAGTTAAAGCGGCAATAATGCCAAAGTTGGCCGGATTGAACCAATGTTTGCCCCAGGCTTGCAAGAGGAATTTACTGGCGATCGCCAAGGCCGCCGCTAACACCAACGTGGATAAATGGTTAGCCCGCAACAATAAACAAAGGCCCAAACCGGTGATTAAGGCACTTTTCCAACCCTGATGTCCCCAAAAACTTTGCCAGGTATGCCAGGAAAACCAACGCCCAAAATTACCCTGTTGATTGATGGTAAAAAGGCATTGCACTACTAAGGTTGTGGTCAAAATAACGGCGATCGCCAAAGGGGTCAAACTCCAGTCCCGCGCCAATATCCCCAAACTCAAAAAGCTACAGAGAAAAATAATCTGGTAATCCCGGGCATCACGGTGGGCAATGGTCATGGGGCACTCCTGGCAACGGCGACAAATTACGACCATTCTAGGCACAGGGGGCAAGGGCCATCGGGATTTGTAACGGTTTGTTATGATTCGCCGATTTTGTTAAGAAGTCCAACAAATGTCCCCATTCCTAACCAAACTTTAATGGCAGTTGCACACTATAGGAAAAGGCACACCATTAACGGAGCACCTCCCCATGGCTTTTAATACCACCAATCCCCTCATTCAGGTGGAAGACGACCGCACTGGTCTGAGCGTGGAAACCCTGAAGCGGGCCTTGGCCGACAACCTGTTTTATCTCCAGGGAAAATTTCCTGGCATTGCCACTAAACATGATTGTTATATGGCCCTGGCCTATACTATCCGCGATCGTTTGCTCCAACGGTGGTTGAATACGTCCCAAACCTATCTCAACTGCGACAATCGGGTGGTGGTCTACCTGTCGGCGGAATATCTTTTGGGGCCCCATCTGGGCAATAACCTCATCAATCTGGGGCTGTGGGAGCCGGTCAAACAGGCAGTGGAGGAGTCAGGATTAAACCTAGAAGAATTGATCAATATTGAAGAAGAGCCAGGGCTAGGTAACGGTGGTTTGGGTCGTTTAGCCGCCTGCTTTATGGATTCCCTCGCCACCCTGGAAATTCCGGCGATCGGCTACGGCATCCGCTACGAATTCGGTATTTTTGACCAGGAAATTGAAGATGGTTGGCAGGTGGAAATCACCGATAAATGGTTACAGCTAGGTAATCCCTGGGAAATTGCCCGCCCGGAGGCGGCTGTGTTGGTGAAACTGGGGGGCCATACAGAAAGCTACACCGATGAAAAGGGAGATTATCGAGTGCGGTGGATTCCGAACAATTTAGTCAAGGGCATTCCCTACGACACGCCAATTTTGGGTTACAAGGTCAGCACCGCCAACAATTTGCGGCTATGGAAGTCGGAAGCGGCGGAATCCTTCGATTTTCAGCGGTTCAACATGGGGGACTACTATGGCGCAGTGCAGAATAAGGTTACTTCAGAAAATTTAACGAAGGTTCTCTACCCAAACGATGAACAACTCCAGGGCAAGGAATTACGGTTAGCCCAGCAATACTTTTTTGTCTCCTGTTCTTTGCAGGACATGATCCGCATCCATTTAGCGGACAATCCTAGTCTGGAAAATTTCCATGAGCATTTCGCCGTACAACTCAATGACACCCATCCTTCCATTGGTGTAGCGGAACTGATGCGTTTGTTGGTGGATGAACACCATTACGAATGGGGCAAAGCTTGGAATATTACCCAGGCTACCTTTAGCTTCACTAACCATACTTTGTTGCCCGAAGCTTTGGAAAAATGGTCTTTGCCCTTATTTAGTCAGATGTTGCCCAGGCATTTGGAAATTATTTATGAAATTAACCAGCGGTTTCTGGATCAAGTGCGAATTAAATATCCCAACGACGGCGATCGCCTGGCCCAGCTATCCATTATTGACGAAGCTGGGGAAAAGTGGGTGCGGATGGCCTATCTGGCCACGGTGGGTTCCCACGCCATTAATGGGGTAGCGGCTTTGCATAGTCAGTTAATTAAGGAAACTATTCTCAAGGATTTTTACGAACTTTGGCCAGAAAAATTTAGCAACAAAACCAACGGAGTTACCCCCCGTCGTTGGCTGGTGCTCAGTAATCCCCGCCTGAGTAATTTAATTTCTTCCCGCATTGGCGAGGGCTGGATCAAAAATTTGGATGAGTTGAAGCAATTAGAACCCTTCGCTGACCTAGCTGGATTCCGCCAGGATTGGCGACAGGTAAAACGGGAAGTTAAACAGGATTTAGCCCACTACATCAAGGCGCAGAGCGATTTGGTTGTCAATCCCGATTCCCTGTTTGATGTGCAAGTAAAGCGCATCCACGAATATAAACGCCAACATCTGAATATTCTCCATGTCATTCATCTCTACTTGCAAATAAAAAATAACCCTAATTTAGAGATCTCTCCCCGCACGTTTATTTATGGTGGGAAGGCGGCCCCCGGTTACTTCATTGCCAAATTAATCATCAAGTTAATTAACGCCGTCGCTGAAGTGGTTAATAACGATCCCGCCATTGGCGATCGCCTCAAGGTGGTGTTTTTATCCAACTACAACGTTAAATTTGGCCAAAAAGTTTACCCCGCCGCTGATTTATCAGAACAAATTTCCACCGCTGGAAAAGAAGCTTCCGGTACGGGCAATATGAAATTTTCCATGAATGGAGCCTTAACCATTGGCACCTTAGACGGAGCAAATATTGAAATCCGAGAAGAAGTAGGGGCAGAGAACTTTTTCCTCTTTGGTCTTACTACTCCAGAAGTAGAAAAAACCTTGGCAGCAGGCTATCAACCCTGGGAATATTACAACAATCATCCCGACTTAAAAGCGGTGGTGGATTTAATCAATTCTGGCTTTTTCTCCCATGGAGATACGGAACTATTTCGTCCCTTGATGGATTCTTTATTTGGCCATGATCCTTACCTAGTTTTCGCTGATTTTCAAGCCTATGTGGATTGTCAGCATCAGGTGGGAGAAGCCTACAAAGATCAGGAAAATTGGTCTCGCATGGCCATTCTAAATGTGGCCCGCATGGGTAAATTTTCTTCGGATCGTACTATTCGGGAATATGCCGAGGATATCTGGGCCATCAAACCTGTTGTCATTGAACTAGAAGACCTTTGTCCTGATGGTCAATGCTTGTTAATTTCCCCTAATAAATAATTACCTAAACGTGTATCCACTTTATTGCTAAAATCTTCCCCTTAGCATCAGTTACATTTTGTTAACGGGGTGTTACCGTCCCCACAATCCTCGTTTATTTTCCAGATAAAGACAATTTTTATCACTGGATTGTGACCATTCCAGCATCACTATGGTTGATTCGATAATGGGAAAGCTGAGACGGCGATTTTTGTGGATAGCATTGAGCGTTTTATTGGTAGTTTGTCTGGGGATTTTTTCCCCCACTATTGCCCAAAGTCAACAATGGCGATCGCTCTCCAATGTGGTTTGGGGTAAGGATTTACCAGCTTTTAGCTATGCTTTTAACAAAACACCCCTAGTTCTTTATGACGGCGGCACCACTAAGCAGGTGGGAACCTATAACTTTCCCGTCAGTAAAGGCATGGCGGGGGTTTATATGAGCTTAGAGCCGGGGGCCATTAGGGAATTACACTGGCACGCCAACGCCGCCGAATGGGCCTATGTCATGGAAGGCCGCACCCGCATTACCCTCACCAGTCCCGAGGGCAAAGTGGAAATTGCCGACGTAGATAAAGGGGGACTCTGGTATTTTCCCCGGGGTTGGGGCCACAGCATTGAGGGTATTGGTCCCGGCACTGCCAAATTTTTGTTGGTGTTCAACGATGGCACCTTTTCCGAAGGGGCAACCTTTAGTGTTACGGATTGGCTTTCCCACACCCCGATCGCCTGGGTGGAAGAAAATTTAGGTTGGACGGCGGCCCAGGTGGAACAATTGCCCAAAAAACAGGTATATATTTCCTCCTATGGCCCGGCTCCTGGCCCCTTGGCCAGCGCGACTCTCCAGGGGCAAACGGCCAAAATTGAAGTTCCCCACACCCATAATCTCTTGGGGCAACAACCCCTAGTTTCCTTGGGTGGTAATGAATTAAGACTCGCCAGCGCTAAGGAATTTCCCGGCAGTTTTAACATGACTGGTGCTTTAATTCATTTGGAACCGGGGGCCATGCGTCAGCTCCATTGGCATCCCAACGCGGACGAGTGGCAATATATTCTCGATGGCGAAATGGATTTGACAGTTTTTGCTTCCGAGGGTAAAGCCAGTGTGAGTCGTCTCCAGCAGGGGGACGTGGGTTATGTGCCCAAGGGTTATGGCCATGCCCTCCGCAACAGTTCCCAAAAATCGTTGGATATTTTAGTGGTTTTCAATGATGGGGATTACCAGAGTATTGATCTAAGTAATTGGTTAGCCAGCAATCCTAGCTCGGTGTTAGGAAATACTTTCCAAATTTCACCAGAATTAACCAAACAATTACCAGTGCAAGACACAATTTTTTCTCTACCAACTCAAAAATAATTATTTATAAATACCAAGGGAGAGTAATGGCATGAAAATAGGAAGAATTATGGCTTATGCCCTAGTTGTGATTATTTTTGTGCTGTTTTTTTCTCTGGTAACTCCAGTCAGCTCTAAAATCGTTCCCACTATCCCTTTGCCTGGGGTTTGTAATGCCAAATTATCTCCCCTTACTATTAGTTGGCAGTTGCCGGCAGACGTGGAAGGGGAACTTAAGCAAACCAATTTCAATGTTGTACAACGGGCGGTGGATACCTTTGCCTGGCAGGAATTCATTGCCCTTAATTGGCCCGCTATGGTCGGCGATCGGGGGGTGGCGAACAAAAATTTAGCTATCAACGCTCCAGGGCCGAGGGTATGGGAAACCTGGAAAGAAACCAGTGAAGTTTATTTACCTAATGGGGGTGCACCAAAGCCATGGAATAGTAAGGAACCCTTGCCTAATGACTTAGTTGGTGACAGGACAACCAAAATTCTCTTTCGCCAAAGTAAGGTTGATGAAGTGCTTAACGACGACTTTCAACCCACTAAAGCGGATGGGGCCCTGCCGGGAACTTTGACTGATCAGTGGGGCAACGTGGTGCGTTACGAAATTCGCATGAATAAGGTGTTGTTTGATTATGTGATGGAAAATAAGCTTTACAACCCTGAACAACAGGCTCTTTTGCCCAAACTTAATGCCCCCGATGGCTCTATTTTGATTAAGGCTGCTTGGCGGGAGATTAACCCAGAAGAATCCAGCCGTTTCCACACAGTGCCGGCCTATGTGCAGAATTTAACCACCAAGGAATATCAACTACGCCAGGTGGGTTTGGTGGGTTTCCACATTATGTATAAAACCCCAAGTGCACCCCAGTGGATTTGGTCCACCTATGAACAAGTGGACAATGTCCCCGCCTTGAATCACAGTTCTTCCACCAATACAGTCTTTTCCCTCCATGGCGATCGGTGTGTCAATTGCCTAACTAATCAACAAACAGAACCAGGCATTCCCAATCAAGTTACCCGCAGAATCCCCATTCCCTCGCAAAATCCTGATTGCAGTCAACCCACTCAGGCGGTGGATAACATTGCGGAGCTTAATCGCCTTGTGCAACAAGGACTGGAGAATTCTGTTTGGAGCCATTACCAGTTAATCAATGCCCAATGGGCCACTCCCAAACCACCGACGGATAAAAGTCCTGACACTGTTTTTCACGTTCTACCAGCTTTACTGGGCAATACTACCCTAGAAACCTATATTCAGGACACCTCTTCCTGTATGGGGTGCCATTCCATTGCCCGCAGCAGCAATGGAAAAAAATTTGCTTCGGCGGATTTTAGCTTTACCTTTGCCGACGCCCTCCCGACTCAAATTGATCCCCAAGTTGTTTCTCCCCCCAACAAACCAATAACCACTTGGGACAATCAGCATTGGAATAGCATTCTGCGGGGTTATCAACTATCAACCCAAACCTATGAGCAAATACCGGAATTTGTGCCCATCGCCAAGCTCCATTGTGCCAGTTGTCATTTAAATGCCGGGGCTAATCCTAAGGCTTCTTCTTGGTTTGGGATGATGAAGAAATATCAATACCCAGGAACTGACCATTTACAAAAAAGAATCAATCTTTGTTTTGAGCATAGTCTGAACGGCAAACCTCTGCCCATTACCGCTGATAATCCCGATTTCCAAGCTTTTATCAGTTATATGCAGTGGTTGGATGAACAGGCCCAGGTACTGAACATAGATTTACCCAAAACTCCTTACCCTCCGATCGCCAAACTGGCAGGGAATCCAAAGCTGGGCCAGGCAATTTTTGAACAAAAATGTGCTTTTTGCCATGGTGCATTGGGGCAGGGTCGCTATGGCAGTGATACCTATTATCGCCCGGCCCTGTGGGGAGACCATTCTTTCAATCGCCAAGCAGGGATGGCTAGGATTAATACCCTAGCGGAATTTATCCACGGCAATATGCCCTATCAATTTGACGGAGCATTAACGGAGCAAGAAGCTTGGGATTTAGCCACCTATATTGATGGTCAACCAAGACCGGAGGGCCCTGGCTCACCACACAATTGATAATTGTAGCTATCTGAATTTTGTAATTACTAACTACTGCGTTATTGAGTTAGGATTAAGCAAGGAATATCAAGTGGAGATTACCTCTTGATTAGTCAGGCCACAGGTTAGCAAGCGCAGGCCGTATTCAATACCTTTTACCACCGCCTGTTAGGATGCTTCCAAAATATTGCCCGATACGCCCACAGTGGTCCAACGGCGATCGCCATTGCTGGATTCCACTAGCACACGGGTTTTGGCCGATGTGCCGCCCCCCCCATCTAAAATCCTTACCTTGTAATCGGTGAGGTGAAAATCGGCAATTTGGGGATAAAAACGGGTCAAGGCTTTACGCAGAGCTTGGTCTAGGGCTGACACAGGGCCATTGCCTTCCGCCACTTCCAGGATATTTTGCCCATTGACAGTTACTTTCACCGTGGCTAAAGCATTACGGTAAGCGGGGTTTTCCGCTGGGGTGAGCAGTTTCCAATGTACTTGGAAATCTTGCACTAAAAATAGGGGTTGGCGATCGCCCATGGCCTGGCGCATCAGCAGTTCAAAGCTGGCTTCCTCTGCTTCAAATTGGTAACCTTGCTGTTCTAGATCTTTGAGGGTTTCTAAAATGGCCCGGCAAGCCAAGTCTTGCTGATCTGTCGGCTAGAAAATCCTTTTCTACCTTCAATTTACCTATTTGCCGAAACAGTTCATTAATTTCTGCTTCCTTATCTGTTGATTTTTCTCCCTTACTTGTATTTGTATCCCCCCCAAAGATTTTGGCAGATTCTGACCCTGATTGGAAAAGTAAGATGGACTAGATTACTTCAGCAATGTGTCTTCTAGCGCGCACTTTCGCCTACCTTAACCGTATCGTATCATCAGCAGCATAGGCATTTTCCAACGAAGTCCGCTTAGTTGTAATCGGCACGAGGGCAGCTGCGTCGATTTTATTGACAATTAATGCATCCAGTGAGAGTAGCCCGGCACCATTGACAGCGAAAAAAAGGAAACAAGACGCATAAATTGCCGACAATTCTAGGTAAGGAATGCTGAGTCCCGCGACTAGAACATGATGATACATTGCCACTGCCATTGTGCTAAACAGAGCTAATGCCGCCGGACGGGTTAATAAACCAATCGCGACCAGAGGAGCTGCGGCTAATTCTGTAAAGGCCGCAAGGTAGCTGAAGAAAATAGGGAAAGGAAGTCCAATGACTTCGACATAGGCCCGGGAAAACCCTTCAATGTCAGCGAGCTTATCCAAGCCGTTGTGAATCATCATGAGACCGACCACGACTCGAAGCACGGTCCAAACCAGGTGAAACTTGATGTCTTGTTGTAGGCTCGGCTTGAGTAGCGATGTGACTAAAGAAAGTAAAGTCATAAAACAGCAAAAAATTTGATGAACAACAAATTGAGTTAAAAAATTTGATTATGAAAGTCCTTTGTACCTTGCTGTGATTCCAGACACCACACAACTAGACTCATCAGAATTACAAATCTTTACATTCAATGTAACGTAACGTAAAGAAGAATGCTACCTGATATGCCTTGGGAGAATGGGAGCGGGAACGGTAGTGATTTTCATGTTAGTGATGCTTGAAATGCAGAGCCAGCATGATTTGCAGCACATCTACCAGTTTCTTCTGATAATTCCCAATATTTCCGAAGACCAGCTTATAAGCTAAGTTCCGCCAACCAGTGCATGAAAATGCTGATTGATGAAATAATCTAGATCAACCTTCAGAGCAATCGCGTCTTGTCAATAAACCATAAAGATTGTCAATAATGTTGAGAACAAAGTCAACAAGAGGGGTGGTGGTGTCAAACTGATACAGAAATCTTTTCAAAAGTAAGAAATTCAGGGTCTATGCGATTGCCCTGGATCAACCTCTAGCCTGATTTTGCGTAGGAGTTGCACAACCGACAAATTCTTAAAAGCTTTTTGAGATTGCAAACGTAACACCATCAGATAGGCGTTCACCTTAATCAACAAGCCTGTATTGACCTTACCTCGAAGAAATGGAGAGGGAAGTTAAGCGGGGACAGGTGGTTGTGGGTAGAGGTAAAAATTATCCTCAAATTGAGATGGGGAAAGAAAACCAATGGTTGAATATAATCGTTGGCGGTTATAGAAAAACTCAATCCATTCAACGGTGGTGTTATCTATGTAGTGAAAGTCTAAAATAGATGGCAATCATGATAGGAGTAGAACTTCTGGACTATTCATATTACTTTCCCATAAAATTTACACATAGTAGAAATTATATAAACTTACACCATTGAATTGACTGATTGGGCTATGGGTAATCACGATAAAGGTAAATGTTCTTCCTGCCATCGTGGGGTTCATTGCATATTTCGAAGAATGGCAGCATCCACAATAAAAAACGAAAGTATTTATGCAAGAAATGCGGCAGGCAGTTTGTGAAAACCCCTATCAAACATTACATAAGCAAGCAAGAAATTGAATACATTGAACGAGGTCTTCTAGATCGAATATCTCTCAGGGGTCTGTCGAGAATGCTAGGAATATCAATTAAGTGGTTGCAGAATTATGTTAATAAGTTTTATCGCTCAATCTCTTTTGAAACAAGTGGTCTAACGTCTTGTGTTAATGGTTTGATTCTCGAATGTGATGAGTTATGGTCATTATAAATAACACTACCAAAAAGGGAAGATAGAATAGCAATAGTAAGAAGGGAGAATTTTCACCCTTAAAAAAATATAAATTAATGGGATATTTAAATTTAGTTATTTTAAAAAAATATGAGGTAAGAATAATAAAAATATCTACCAAATTCAGGAGTGTATTGTGATTTTTAATCGGGATAGGGATTAAATGTTGCCGTGGTGGTTCCCATCGGTTAGCTCCAAGGTGTCTCCGATCGCCGCGCCGGTATGATAGGCCGCCAAGAGGACGGGACAGGTTTTTCCCCAAGCAATATGGCCCTGATGATCCAAGGCGATCGCCCCTAGGTCAGTATTATTGTCCAAAGCTTCGGCGATGGATTTTTCCATGGCCTGGGCTAGATTTTGGCCGTCTTTGACCCGGATCACCACCTTGGCCGCCAAACACTCATTGATGATGTCTTCCCCCACTCCGGTGCAACTAACCCCAGCAAAACGGGTGGCATAGTTCCCCGCCGGCATAGCGGAATCACTCACCCGGCCAATGCGCTCTAACCCCTTGCCCCCAGTGGAAGTGCCCGCCGCGATTTTACCATTGCTGTCTAGGGCGACCACCCCGATCGTGCCTTTTCTGGCTTCAATGCCTGCGGTAGGATCGGCAATTAACCGAGCCATTTTTTTACGCACATCTTCCCCCCGTTCCTCCATCCATTCCTGAATGCGAAAGTCAGTGGCAGGATCGTAGATGGGTAGTTGCATTTCCCTGGCCAAATCCGCTGCGCCATAGTCAGACAAAATCCGGTCCGTTTGACCCTGCAAAAACTGGGCCATCTGGATCGGGTTTTTAATGCGGGAAACATTAATCACCCCACTAAAATTCTGGCGATCGCCGTCCATCAAAGAAGCACTCATGCGCACCTGGCCATCGGACTGGAGCACGGATCCAGTTCCAGCATTGAAACGGGGATTATTTTCCAGCAGTTCACAACCCTGCACCACTGCTTCCAGGGCACTGCCCCCCGCTGTTAACGTTTCATACACCGCCGCCACAATTTGATGCAGAGATTGGCGCACAGTGGCTAAGCCTCCCTTATCGTCGAGGGAACTGGCACCACCATGGATGATTAATTTGGGGGTCATAGAATTTATAGAATTTTAGGTAAAGGTGTGGGTGTTGGTCAGCCCAGCATTAACGAGTTGAAGATAGACCTGGAACTGTCGGTGACTATGGGTCACAGCCAAACAGAAAGACATATTCAAACTTCTAACTAAATATCCAAACGGCTATAAATTTCCGCCAGGTTACTCAAATGTTGTTGGGGGTCGAAGCATTGGTCAATTTCCTCCGGGGAAAGCAGGGTGGTTACTTGGCCATCGGCCCGGATTAACTTTTCAAAATCTCCCCCTTCCGTATTCCAGGCTTGGTGGGCGGAACCTTGCACAACGCGGTAAGCTTCCTCCCGGTTCATGCCTTTTTCCACTAGGGCCAACAGAACTTTTTGGCTGAAAATCACCCCGCCGTAAACGTTCATATTGCGTTTCATATTTTCGGGGTACACCAACAGATTTTTCACTAAATCCGTGGTTTCCTTGAGCATAAAATGGGTCAGAATACAGCAGTCGGGAAAGGCGACCCGCTCCACGGAACTGTGGGAAATGTCCCGTTCATGCCAGAGGGCGACATTTTCCAGGGCCGCCACTGCATGACCCCGGACTAGGCGAGCCATTCCTGTTAACCGCTCTGAACGGATGGGGTTGCGCTTGTGGGGCATGGCGGAGGAACCCTTCTGACCCTTGGAAAAATATTCCTCCACTTCCAACACATCGGTGCGTTGCAGGTTACGGATTTCCACAGCAAACCGCTCTAGGGAAGCGGCTAGCAGAGCCAATTGTTGTACGTATTCCGCATGGCGGTCCCGGGAAATAACTTGGGTGGAAGCAGTGTCCGGTTCCAATCCTAATTTCTGACAGGCGATCGCCTCCACTTTGGGGTCAATGTTGGCATAGGTACCCACCGCACCGGAAATTTTCCCTACCGCAATGGACTGGGCTACCCGCACCAAACGATCCCGATTTCTTAGCACTTCCGCCAACCAACCGGCCAATTTAAAACCAAAGGTGATGGGTTCAGCGTGAATGCCATGGGAACGACCCACCATGACGGTGTAACGATGTTGTTGGGCTTGGTAACGGATGGCCTGAATTAGTTTTTCCAACTGCTCTAAAATCAGGTCGAGGCTAGCCACTAACTGCAGTGCCAAGGCTGTGTCCAACACATCGGAACTAGTTAACCCCAAGTGAATATAACGCCCCGCATCTCCCACATACTCATTAACATTGGTCAAAAAGGCGATGACATCGTGACGTACTTCCGCCTCAATTTCCAACACCCGTTGGGGATCAAATTCGGCTTTGGCCTTGATTTCGTCCACCGCAGATTGAGGGATGTAACCCAACTCCGCCTGGGCTTCACAGACGGCAATTTCCACGTCTAGCCAGGTTTGTAGCTTGTAGGTATCCGTCCAAATTTTGCCCATTTCAGGCAGGGTGTAACGTTCGATCACAGGGCCAATTCTCCAAACAACCGCTTAATTTTACTATTTGGCGGCAACCATCGTCAGACATTGGCATTCCAACCAATGGGGCAAGGATGTTTTCCCCGGCTTTTTGTAACATAGAAAATATTGCATTTGTGCCATCCAGAGCAGGGCCTGTCCCCATGACCATAACCAGTTCTGCACCGATCCCTACCCAAGATCAAACCCTTGTGCTGCCCGGTCGTCACAGTTGGGAAGCTTTTAAGGCGATTCAAGCGGTGATGGAACAACAGCCAGGGCTAAGGATTGTCTATCTAGACGGAGTAATTGAGTTCATGACTCTGGGGGAATACCACGAATCAATCAAAAGTATGATTGCCATTTTGTTGGGTATTTATTTCTGGCAACGGGAAATTGAATTTATTCCGGTGGGTAGTGCCACCCGCGAATCGAAGGATGAATCTGTGTCTTTCGAGCCGGATGAGTCCTATTACCTCGGTGAAAAAAAAGCCCATCCCGATCTGGCCATTGAAGTTAATGTCAGCAGTGGCAGTGCTAAAAAACTGGAAAAATATCAACGGCTTGGCATTGGCGAAGTCTGGATGTGGCAAGACAAAAAGTTTTCCATCTATTTCCTGGATGGCGATCGCTACCAAACGGTTTCCAAAAGCCAACTGCTTCCAGATTTGGATATTGCCCTACTAGAAGAGTGTGTAATGATGTCTTCGCCGTTAGAAGCGATGCAAAAGTTTACCAGTCAACAAAAATAGGCGGCGATCGCCTGGATTAATTTTATATTTTGCCCAGAGCTAATTTTTCTTGGCAGATTTGCTTACTTCCAAAGGGCCATTCACCAGGCCGTTGAAGCCATAAATTTCCCGACTACCGGCATAGGCCACCAAGTTAACGGTTTTTTCGTCCCCCGGTTCAAAGCGCACCGCCGTTCCTGCGGGAATATCCAACCGCATACCCATCGCCAAATCTCGGTCAAATTGCAAAGCGGCATTAACTTCGTAGAAATGGTAATGGGAACCGACTTGAATAGGGCGATCGCCAGTGTTGGCCACATTGACGGTGCAGGTAGGGCGGCCAGCATTCAGTTCTAGGTAACCTTCGGGGGTGATGATTTCGCCGGGAATCATAGTGGCAATATGGTTAGTTGAGCTATGGGTATTAGTTGATTAGCTTAGGGCTGCTAAGCAAAAAACAAGATACTCCCCAACAGTACCCCTAAAAACATATCCGTGGCCATGGCATAGTTTTTTAAGCCTTAGTAACATCTTTCCGCACCGCCTTGAACATGCCAAAGCGACAAAGTCCCGTCCCAAAGGCAAGACGCATTAACAAAATAGTGGGCACTTCCCTTACAGATTTGACAAATCCAGGCAAGCCATATTGCAACCAGCCCTGGGGCCGGATAATGCCCTGCCAAATGGTGTCCAACCAAGCGGGGAGGGTGGGGACAGTCCAATCGGCGGTGGTGACGTGGCCATCCACTAACCCAGTGGCTTCCAGATTTTCCGCAAAACCTTCAATACTGGCAAAGGCTGGGTGGGACCATTGATCCAACAATTGCCTCATCACCGGTTTTTCCCAGAAATTGAGGGGCACTTGGCGATCGTCCCGCTGGTTCCAGTCCGCTACTACTAAAATGCCCCCTGGCTTGAGTACCCGCAGTAATTCCTTCGCAAAGACGGCTTTATCGGGCATATGGGGCCCCGCTTCCACTGACCACACCACGTCAAAGCTAGCGTCTGGGAAAGATAAGGCCATGGCATCGTCCACCGCAAACTTAGCTGACAGGCCTGCAGGGGTTAATTCTGTGGCTCGCTTAACCTGTTGGGGGCTAATGGTGATGCCCGTAACGTTAAAACCATAATCTTTGGCGAGAATACGACTGCTGCCACCAATGCCACAACCCACGTCCAACACGTTAGTTCCAGGGGGTAATGTATCTAGGCCGCCCCACTGGGCCATGGCGTGGACAAAATCGATTTTTGACTGGATGAAATCTTTAGCTACCGGGGGATTACCATAATGGCCGAGGTGGATATGGTCGCCCCAGTAATATTCCAAAATGCCGTCCTCCGTCCATTGGTCATAGGCGTTGGCCACGGAATCGGATGATTGATAGCCCCGGGCGGTGAATAAATATAATCCGGCGGCGATCGCCAGGGAGAGGGAAAAGAGGCCAGCGGGCAGAAGCAAAGACTCGGGCATGGAATAGTTAAAACAGCAGGGAAAGTTAAGTATTAATCTTGTTTAGGTTAACAAAGTTGGGCAGGGCCATGAATCGCTTCCAATCCATCCTTGGCCAAGACCAAGCCATTGCCTTACTACACCAGGCGATCGCCCAGGAGCGCATTGCCCCGGCCTATTTGTTGGTGGGCCCCGATGGGGTAGGCAAAAGTCTAGCTGCTAAGGCCTTTGGGGAAACCTTATTAATGGGATGGGAAGCTCAACCCAATCGCCAGGAACGTTTTTTTGCGGGCAATCACCCTGACCTCCTGAAAATAGAGCCAACTTTTCAACATCAGGGCAAACTATTAACCGCCCCCGAAGCCGAGCAAGCTGGGCTCAAACGACGGGCCGCTCCCCTGATCAGGGTCGAACAAATTCGAGAAATTAACCGTTTCCTCAGCCGTCCTCCCTTGGAAGCGGACAGAGCCGTCATCCTGATCGAAGAAGCCCAAGCCATGAATGAAGGGGCGGCCAATGCTTTACTAAAAACCTTGGAGGAGCCGGGGCGGGCCACTTTGATCCTGCTGGCCCCCAGCGTCGATGTCCTCCTACCCACCATTGTTTCCCGTTGCCAGCGCATTCCCTTTTATCGTTTGGGGGAAGATGACATGGCCAAAATTTTGCAAAGGCTAGGCCGTCAGGAAATCCTTAATCACCCTGAACTGTTGGCGATCGCCCAGGGCAGTCCTGGCATTTTGTTTGAAGCTTGGGAACAGATGCAGAGTATCCCCGCTGAACTGCGGCAAAAGTTAATTCAGCCCCCCGCCGATCCCCTGGCAGCCTTTGATTTAGCCAAACTGGTGGACAATAACCTCGACAATGGTGCCCAACTTTGGTTGGTAGACTATCTGCAATACCATTACTGGCAGAGCTACGGCCAACGGCAATGGCTAGAAATTTTGGAGAAAGCCCGTCGGTATCTGGCCGCCTACGTCCAACCCCGCCTCGTGTGGGAAGCGACTTTTCTGGCCCTCCATCGTCTGTCATCTTCCGGCGATCATCGCCAATAATCAAGATTGTTCCCTTTGAACGGTTCCAATGCCAAACCTCCCTGACAATGGGAGCAAAACGGGCCAAAAATACGTTTAGTCCGGGAAAGACGGTATCCTATGCTACATAATTGTTTCTTAACCTGCTCGTAGTATGGGGTCTTATTTGTTTCCGGCGAACCTACTCTCGGAAATACCTTCCCTTGTTGACCTAAATAAACTGCGGATAAAAACTTTTTAAGAGCACTGTTTCCGCCCAATTAACTCCTCTCCACCAGCCAACAAGCATATTTAGAATCCTTACGAGGTAATAATTTTTCGCGTATGACTAACCCTTTTGGAAGACGTAAATTTTTGCTGTATGGATCAGCAACCCTAGGCGCCAGTCTATTGCTCAAAGCCTGTGGTGGTGGGACAGAACCGACCACTGAACCCACCGGCACCCCCACCGAAGGAACGGCCCCCACCGGGGAACCAGTCAAAGTTGGTTTACTCCACTCCCTCAGTGGCACCATGGCCATCAGTGAAACCACCGTAGTGGAAGCGGCGGAACTGGCGATCGAGGAAATTAATGCGGCCGGTGGAGTTTTGGGTAGGCCCATTGAAGCCATCAAAGAAGATGGTGCTTCCGATTGGCCCACCTTTGCGGAAAAAGCAGCGAAGTTGATTGACCAAGACAAGGTAGTTAACGTCTTTGGTTGTTGGACTTCTGCTAGCCGTAAAGCGGTACTGCCCGTATTTGAAGCTAAAAACCACATGCTTTGGTACCCGGTACAGTACGAAGGTCAGGAATGTTCGAAAAACATTTTCTACACCGGTGCTGCCCCCAACCAACAAATTGAACCGGCAGTGGATTGGCTGTTGGAAAACAAAGGGAATAAGTTCTTCCTGGTGGGTTCCGATTACGTTTTCCCCCGCACTGCTAACACCATCATTAAAGAGCAGTTAAAGGCCAAAGGTGGCGAAACCCTTGGGGAAGATTACCTGCCCCTAGGCAACACCGAAGTTACCCCCATCATCACCAAAATCCGAGAAGCTCTGCCCGATGGTGGCGTAATTTTCAACACCCTCAATGGGGACAGTAACGTTGCCTTCTTCAAACAGATCCAAGCCGCTGGTTTGACCCCCGACAAATATCCGGTTATGTCCGTGAGTGTGGCGGAAGAGGAAGTACGGCAAATTGGTAAGGAGTATCTGCTCGGTCAGTATGCTTCTTGGAACTACTTCCAAAGCGTGGATACCCCCGCTAACCAGAAGTTTGTAGCGGCCTTTAAAGCCAAGTATGGCGAAGACAGGGTGACCAATGACCCCATGGAAGCGGCCTATATTTCCGTTTACCTCTGGAAAGCAGCGGTGGAAGCGGCCGGCGATGTAGGGGAAACCCCCGAAGGGCTAGAAAAAGTCCGGGCGGCGGCGATCGGTCAAACCTTTGATGCCCCGGAAGGCATGGTGACCATGCAACCCAACCACCACATTTCCAAAACTGTCCGCATTGGGGAAGTCAATGACGAAGGTCAGTTCACCATTGTTTGGTCTAGTGAAGGCCCAGTTGATCCCATCCCCTGGAACCAGTTCGTACCGGAAACCAAGGGTTTCACCTGTGATTGGACCCGCACCGATGTGGAAAACCCCGGTAAGTTCAAAGCCAGCTAAGGTAGCATCGTTTTTAACCGAGTAAATAGCTATAACACTGCTCACTGTTTGATGGTTTGAGTTATTAGGGCCATTGGCTACATTGATTTCCCCCTGACGGGATTTGAATGGGTCAGTGGCTTTTTCTTGCTCCATTGAGGGTGATTAGGTCAAGATAGGCCCTACGTTTATTCTCCTTGGCACCCATGGCTAAAGCCCGGACAAAGTTTGTTTGCTCTGCCTGTGGAGCCGACCATGCCCAATGGTTTGGCCGTTGTCCTAAATGCCATGAGTACGGCACTCTCCAGGAAGAGGTGGTCAATGCCGTTTCTAGCGGTACCAATCGCCGCAGTTTAGGGGCGCAAAAATCCAGTTCTGCCAGGGTCAAAATAGGTCAACCCCAGGCGGCTTTAACGTTTTCTCAAATTCACCAGGAAAATCAAGGGCGTTTTCCCTCTGGCTATGGTGAGTTAGACCGGGTTTTGGGGGGAGGCATTGTGCCTGGGGCGTTAATTTTAATTGGGGGAGATCCGGGCATTGGCAAATCGACTTTGTTACTGCAAGTGGCTTTCCAGTTAGCCACCCGTTTACCGAGGATTTTATACGTTTCAGCGGAAGAATCGGGACAACAAATCAAGCTCCGGGCCACCCGTTTAGGTATTACCCAAACTGTCAACGCTAGTGACGGCACAATGGCAGAGGCAAACCTCCCCCATGACGGCAATTTATTTGTTTTACCAGAAACTAATTTGGAGGATATTTTGCGGGAGTTGGAAGCCCTGCAACCCCAGGTGGCCATTATTGACAGTATTCAAAATTTATATTTTCCAGCCCTTAGTTCAGCCCCTGGTTCCGTTTCCCAAGTGCGGGAATGTACGGGTCTGTTAATGCAACTGGCCAAACGGGATCACATTAGTTTATTTATTGTGGGCCATGTCACAAAGGAAGGGGCGATCGCCGGGCCGAAGGTGCTGGAGCATTTGGTGGACACGGTGTTATATTTCCAGGGCGATCGGTTTGCATCCCATCGTTTACTCAGATCAGTTAAAAATCGTTTTGGTGCGACCCAAGAAATTGGCATTTTTGAAATGGTGCAGTCGGGGCTGCAGGAAGTGCTCAATCCGTCCCAATTGTTTTTGGGCAGTCGGGAAGAATTTATGTCCGGCACTGCCATTACGGTGGCCTGTGAAGGAACTAGACCCCTGGTGGTGGAGTTACAGGCCTTGGTTAGTCCCACCAGTTATGCTTCCCCCCGGCGATCAACTACAGGGGTGGATTACAATCGCCTTTTGCAAGTTCTTGCCGTACTGGAAAAACGTCTGGGGGTACCCCTTTCTAAATTAGATGCTTACCTGTCCGTGGCGGGGGGTCTGGAGGTGGAAGAGCCGGCGGTGGATTTGGCCATGGCGATCGCCTTGGTGGCCAGTTTTCGGGACCGGGTGGTGGATCCAACCATGATTATTTTGGGGGAAATTGGTTTAGGGGGTCAAATTCGCCCCGTTTCCCAGCTAGAAATTCGTTTAAAGGAAGCGGCCAAGCTCGGTTTTAAAAAAGCCATTGTCCCTAAAGGTCAAACAGGGATTGAATCCGCTGGCATCAAGCTCATCCCTGTCGGTAAAGTCTTTGCGGCGATCGCCGTTGCCCTACCAGCCAATGAAGACACTAGTACGAATAAGGAGATGTCAATAAAATCTGAAACTCCGCCCCATCTCCCCGCCATCAAGTGATCCACGGGGTCAATTAACTCCAGATTTTACTGTTTTTTAACAGCCATCAAATCGCAGGCAAATCTAATCTAATGTTTGACAGGCTGTCTGGGGTAATTTATTAACGATAAACCTAAAATAAGTTAATTGTTCTGTTCGTTATCCTGAAAGACCCCGATGAAAGCAATCGCCTTTGTGGCCAGTGTTTTTCTTACCGCCGTTCCTCTGAGTTTGCCCGTTTTAGCTGGCAACGAAGATCCCCTCTTTATCAGAAAAATGGGTTTAAAACCCTGTCCTGAAGGACGGCGTTAATTGGCAGGTGCAAGTTTTACACACAAAATATCATGTGTAAGCTAAAATTTGGGTATGTTAACTATGACCTACGCTTACAAGCTGAAACCAACTCCACAACAAGTGTTAGACATAGAGGAAAACCTCAATGTCTGTCGCAAAGTGTGGAACTATGCCCTGCGAGAACGCAAGGATTGGTGTGCTTCTCGTAAGTCTCCGGTTAATGCTTGCTCAATTCGAGGTGAATACATTCTCTGTGCGGACGAACCCTTTCCTGATTACCGTGTCCAAGCAAAACGCTTGACAGAGGCGAGAAAACACATTCCTGAATTAGCTAACACCCATTCCCAAATACTTCAACAAACCTTAAGGCAGTTGGAGCGGGCTTGGGATGATATGCACAAAAGAGGTTTTGGTTTTCCTCGCTTTAAAAAGCGGCACAATCTGCGTTCATTTGTCTTCCCTCAGTTAGGGAAAAACCCGGTGTCCGCAGAAGGGCTCAAACTTCCGAAAATTGGCATAGTGGCGTGGTACTATTCCCGTCCTATTCCTGAAGGTTTTGGGGTGAAACAGGCAAGGGTGGTCAGAAAAGCATCGGGCTATTTTGCCATGCTTACTCTGCAATTGGATGTAAGTATTCCTGATGTGCCTTTCCACGGCCATCCCATCGGTGTTGATGTGGGATTGGAATATTTCCTGTCCACATCCGACGGTGTACAGGTAAAACGTCCCCGTTTCTTCGGTGAACTTCAACGTCAGCTTAAATTGCTACAACGAAGGCTCAAAACTAAGCAAAGGGGAAGTGCCAATGAGGCTAAACTCCGTCGAAAAATAGCAAGACTTCATGAAAGAATTGCTGATACCCGTAAGGATTGGCATTTTAAGTTAGCTCACCAGTTGTGTGACCAGGGAGACTCCATTTTTGTAGAAGATTTAGACTTCCGCATCACGGCTAAAGGAATGCTGGGAAAGCACACTCTCGATGCTGGACTAGGACAATTTGTTAATCAGATTTTGCCTTGGGTCTGTTTTCAAAGAGGAGTCTTTTACGGCAAGGTAGACCCCAAAGGGACAAGTCAACAATGTCCTGATTGTGGGGCTAGGGTCTCAAAGGACTTGAGTCTGAGAATACACCACTGTCCTGAATGTGGCTCGATTAAACCTAGGGATATTGTCGCCGCTCAAGTAATTTGTACCCGTGGGCAACGGGGAATAGAAAATGTCTGTGGAGTCGAGGTAACGGGGATTCTGGTAACAGGGTCTAGTCAACTGGCTATGAAGCAGAAAACCTAGATTGTGAGGTCTAGGAATCCCCCGGCTTTAGCCGGGTTGGAGGATGTCAACTGCTGTCTCACACTGATCTGCTAGTCGCCATAACGCTATTACTGATTAGTGTCTATGCTTATTCTTCATAGTTAAATTTTTTGTCATATATGGCCTTATTTACCATTAAATTTGTCGTGTCTAACTTCCGATTTCTAATATTAATTATTAAATTATGAAACGGGTTATTCAATTATTTCCTTGGCGACGGACATTTATTCAACGAACACCAGGACTGGAACATTTTTCCCGTTCTCTTGACGGAGATACCATTATTCGTTTGTACCTTGATTCACCAACGGACTTATTGATGCCTTTTGAGCGTTTCCCAACAAATTATAATTATGATGAAATAAACTCCTTGGTGTTTAATCTTGATAAGGACCTTGTTAACTATCTTTTTAGCTGCCTAACAGAATTTGAAAATGATGAGTTTATTCTCCAGTTTACTCTCGCCAAGCAATCTCCTCCTGAAACAAATTTTTCTGAAAAAATTTTATGTATTGTCATTCATCGTTATTTTTCTTATCTAGAAAATATTCGCTGGCAAAACCTACAACAACTAGCCCGTGACGCTATTTTACTCGGATTTGCTGGGACAGGAACTTTAGCTCTATCTATTTTATTAGAATCACAGACTGTACCCCAAGATATCAAAATTGCTTTTTCCCTGGTTAATCAAGGCGTGACTGTATTTAGCTGGCTCACAATTTGGGAAGCCTTAGCCAACGCTCTGTGGAATTGGCGTCCTTTATATCAGCAAATGAAGATTTGTCAAAGATTGCAAAATGCTCGTTGTGAACTCAAAAATGCGTAGAATAAAGAAGACATGCATGAAGCTGATAACCTAAAATCTAATTAAAAGCGTTAGTATCATTCTTTAATAAAACCTAGTCTTGCCCATCTTTAATTTATATATTATTCAATAATAATGACTTTATCTCCTGATTTGATGCCGATTAATACTGAATCACAAACTCTTATTTCCTCAACAGACCTTGACTGGACAAGCAAGGAGTCAATTCTGACCCGAGCCTATCTGATTGGCGAACGCATTGCCATCAAAAACATTGAGGTGCAAGACCCCCTAGCTACTAATCCTCTAATCCTTCGGACTGGGGCAGATGGATGTGCCGTTTTGTTGCGCTACGGTGTTGTGGTGATATTTAATTGTACTGAGTCGGAAGAATTAGAATTTCTACATCAAATTAATCCTCATGTTCAAGAATCTTTTCCCGAAAAACTTTTAGAAGTCTTGCCAATGATTATCCGTCCAAATGTTAAAGAACGG
>NZ_JADEWJ010000271.1:0-5257 GCF_015207725.1 Synechocystis sp. LEGE 06083 | reverse complement strand
CATGGAAGTCTGGGAAAAAATACCACTCCGGCTATGGCCATGGGCTTCATTGACAGCCCTGTCGAAATTGCAGAAATACTTACCTGTAGAGGCTTTTGCCACTTCACTCCTTAAAAGGACAGTGCCGTGATCAATTACTTGAATCTCTATCCCAGTATTGACAATCCCAACACTCAATTCAACAGGATGCATAGGTAACGAATACTTGACGGCATTGGATAGTAAGTTGGTAAAGATAAACTTAATCAATTTAGCGTCCATGAAAACTGGCTCTACCACATTGTCGAAGTTAGATTTAATTTGGTGATGGCGGCCAATCCCCGATTGAATTGCCTCAACAATATCTTCTATTACCAATTCCAAATTCATTAGTTCTGGCTGAAACTGCAACTTACCCGACTCAACCCGGCCAATCAATAAAACATCGTCCAGCATTTGCTCTAAACGACGGATAGAGGTGTAGATTCTCTGCAAATGTTTATCCTGTCGTTCTGGGTGAGCCTGTCCATCAAATGATGCTAATAGTTCAGTTGAAGAAAAGATACTTGTTAAGGGAGTTCTAAACTCATGGGACACCATCGAAATAAAGCTATTTTTTAAGCTATTAATTTCTTGTTCTCGTTGGAGTGTTTGGGTCATCTGCTCCTCCTGACGGCGTTGCTCGGAAATATCTCGAAATACCATGACACACCCAGCAACTAAACCGTTTGCACCAATAATCGGAGCGCAACTATCATCAACATCAATGGTTTCCCCATTGCGTCGGACGAGGGATACCCCATCATGCAAAAATTGATTTACCTGAGAACTAATCGCCGCAACAACAGGCGAGGGATAAAAGGCTTGAGTCTCAGTGTTAATCAGATTCAGAACCGTCGAAAATTTTTGTCCCACTGCTTCTTGATGAGGCCAGTCGGTTAAAACCTCTGCCACGGGATTCATTAGTGTAATCGTTTCATTGGCGTCAGTCATTATGACGGCGTCCCCAATACTAGCCAGGGTTACTTCTAAAAATTCTTCCTGTCGATTGGCTTGAGATTCCCCATGGTAACGCAGTCGAATTTCATGATAAATCCAAACCAAAATTACAATTAAAATTAATAGTGTAATACTAAAGTTAGTCCAAATTATGACTGGGCTTAACTTCTCAGAAGTTCTAAAAGCCTGTTGCCGTTGATCTAGTAAAACTAATTCTCTGCCTTCAATTCTTTCTAAGGTTTGCAACAAATCAGACACAACAGAAAGTGCTTCTTGACTAGAATAGATTTTTTGGACGGTATTAAAATCTTGGCGATCAATGCCATGAATTAATTGATTGAGAATTTCATTATCATGAATCAACAATAGTCTTAACTGTTTTACATCCGGTCTTTGGTTGGGGTTATCCTGCGTCAGGGCATCAAGTTGATCTAGATGCCGATAGATATTTTTGAGGTGAGCACTATAGTAATTAAGGTTGGTGGCACGATTATTGAGGATAGTATAGTTTCGCACGGCCAACTGGGCTCCCTGAAGCGATAATTTTAACTCGTTAATTTTTGTCAGCACCTCCTGAGTATGAATTACCCATTGGGACAGGGTTTGGAAACGGGAATTGGTCCAGAGAGAAGGTAATACCGAGATAAATCTCAGGACAATTACCAGGCCAAACCCTATGCCTAATTTCAAAAAGAATCGATCCTTGCGTTGATGACTGATGCGCTCCTGGGTCTGTCGACTAATACTCTCGATCACTCGCCGTTTTTGAATTTCAATTACCACTTGCCGCGCTAATTCCGTCATCGTTAGCAATTGGCCTGGTGTTAATTCTCGCGGTATAAAATCAATAATACACAACACCCCCAAGCCGTAGCCATCCGGGGTAATTAGAGGCACTCCGGCATAAAACCGCACCAATTGCTCTTTGAGATACCTCGGTTGATCCTTAAATACTGGGTCTTGGAGTGTGTCGGGAATAATCAGTATCTGCTGCCGTTTCAGGGCGACATTACAATAGGAGGTTTCCCGGGGAGCTTCCGTTAAGTCACAGCCAATTTTGGCTTTAAACCATTCCCGATGCTGATCCATTAGTCCAAACAGGGCGATCGGCACCTGACAAACTTCCTTCAGGGTTAAGACAATTCGGTCAAAGGCATAGTCGGGAATCGAATCTAAGAGGCGACAACTTTTGAGGATTTCCAGGCGTTTCTCTTCGTAGGCGTCGGTTTGTTCGTGCATTGGTCGTCCTAAACTATAAAGTCTGGTAACAGGTTGGATAGCTCCGGTACTTCTGAAGCTGTCCAGTCTAGACAGAATTGATAAAACTCTGACTCTGGCACAGGTCGACTAAACAAATAACCTTGGAGTTGGTCACAGCCTAGATTTTGTAAAAATCGAGCCTCAGTAACTGTTTCGACTCCTTCTGCGACCACTTGCAAATTTAGTTCATGACACAATTGAATTACCGACTTAACAATGCTGGCATTCTTGGGATTGGTATCCAGACCCCGGACAAAGCACTGATCAATTTTGACCACATTTACCGGAAGCACTTGCAAGTATTCTAGAGAAGAATAACCTGTGCCAAAATCATCGATCGCCAGGGTGATCCCCAGATTTGCTAGGGAAGTTAAGATTTCACAGGCCCGGGGGACATTGGCAATTAAGCAGGATTCTGTAATTTCTAATTCCAGGAAGTTTGGCAGTAGCATAAGTCCATGGGTGGAAAGCAAGTTGGCAATGGTTTGGTCTAGATTGGCCTGGCGAAATTGCAGAGGAGATAGATTCACCGCAATTTTTAGGGGTGATAAGCCCAGATTGTTCCACTGTTTTTGATCCTGGCAAACCTGTTCTAAGACCTGTAAGCCAATGGGAACAATGAGGCCGGTGGCTTCGGCGATGGGAATGAATTTTGCTGGTGGTAAAAGGCCTTTTTGGGGATGTTGACAGCGGACTAAGGCTTCGGCCCCGACAATAGCTCCGGTGTTGCCATCAATTTTCGGTTGATAAAATACCCGAAACCAAGATTCCTCCAGGGCCTGGATTAACTCATCTTCCAGCACTAATTGCTCTAGGTTTTGTTCCCGCTGATGAGATGAGTAAAATTCGTAAGCTATTTCCTGGGATACTCGACTGGCAGCAAAATCAGCTTTTTCTACCAGGCCTTCCAAGCAAGTATCATCTTCCGGGAAGCAACTAATGCCCATCAGCATCGAGAGACGAGTGCGAAAAGTGCCGATCTGAATCGGTTTAACCATTACGCCATGGATTAACTCAACAAAGCTTTGAATTTCCGCCCTAGTCTTAGGAATAGTTGCAATAATCAGATAACGGTCATGATCCATTAAGAAAAGAGCATCCTCTTCCCCTAACTGGCTCCTGAGACGACGGGTTAACTCCAGAATCAATTCCTGCCGCTCCTGCGGGTTAAGCACCATTTCCACCTGGCGCAGTTGTAAAATCTGGAGTGAGAGAATTCCCACTAATTCCTCTAATGAGTGACGACTAGCTACCGTTTCATTGAATTTTTGCCGTAACAAAAAGCGATTTGGCAGACCAGAGTCCGGGTCATAGTGATAGATCTCCTCTAATTTTTTCCGTTCCCAGGCCACCTTGCTATCAATGTACTGCTCTTGAGAATTAACCTTGGCTAAACGAATTGAAATAGCTTCGAGGAGATCCGCTCGACTAAAGGGTTTGGTGACATAATCATCTGCCCCCAATTTCATCCCGGTGCGTTGGTCAGTTCGATCGGCTCGGGCCGTGAGAAAAATAAAGGGAATTATTTCGGTGTCTGGCTTTTCTCGCAATGCTGTTAACACCCCATAGCCATCTAATTGGGGCATCATAATATCGCACAAAATTAAGTTGGGATGATTCTCCTGGGCGATTTTTAAGCCAGAAATACCGTTCTCGGCCACCAACACCGTACATCCTTCATCCGTGAGCATTTCTGCAATATTCTCGCGGATGCTCTCATCATCTTCAATCACTAAAATGATGATATTTGTCATATCCATTATTATTACCTCTTGAAATTTGAACCTAACTTGGACCTAAAATTTGCAAATTCAAACTAGGAAAATTGGCTCGTTGGGGTAACAAGACAACAGGGGGGATCTCAGTTTTGTACGTGGTAAACAATTTAAGATGTCAAACCCCATCGAAAGCATTCATTGAGTAGAGATTCATAGATGGTAATTTTCAATCTAGCCAGGTCATTTTGATAAGCTCAAATGCCTGATATGCAAAGGTTTAAGCGTATTTCATGCATCAAAAGCAACGGTGGTCAGCATAAATACTTGCCATGTTTCTAAGATGCACCCAGTCAACCAAAGCCGGAGTCACTAATTTGAAAATTTTTCGGAATGAAATCCCTCAATAATTTCAGGGGTGGAATCTTTTTTTGCAGTCTATCGCAATTCTAATCTTATTGCCGTTTCAATTACTGTACAAAATGTATATCGATTAGATTTAATATTTTTATTTTGTGAAATAAATTCAAAAAATGCCATGAAATGATTTTTGAATTTTCTGATTAATCACTATCAAGGAAACTGGCTCCATGGAACCTGGATTTTTTCCCTGGGTCAATTGGGTCAATGAAACCATGGCGATCGAGACATCCCTGGGCTAGAATATCGCTCAGACTCACACCTCCATAGTTCTCAGCCTGTTTGATTTTGCCCTAACCTGAATAAACCGCCGTTGCTTGGTGGCCTCGCCATGACTGACTATTCCGCCGTTGATAAATCGTCCTTTGCCTCCAGTGAGTCTGACTACATTCAAGCAGAGCTAATGGCCGAGGAAGAAACTAGGCCTAGGGTGAACTATGACCCAGGAGAGTCTAGCTTGGCGCCCCTAGCCCCGCCCCTGGAAGCAACAGAAAGTTTTGAATTTAGTTTTATTGACCGCCCGGTGCCCCAGGAAGAAGAAGTAGTAGAGAGCACCTACCCCACTGAGGAAATTCTTACCCGTCTATTTACCCCCTGGAGTTTGGCGGGACTGTTGATGTTGGTGGCGGCCAATGGGTTATTAACGGTTTATAGTTTGACTGCTCGTGCCCCGGGCCCAACGATGGCGGTGGCTCAGTTTGATGGTTTGCCCCCCATTGCCCCTGGTTTACCCCCGGTGGCCGATGCGGGGCCTGGCCTCAATCCACAGGATCTCAGCGAAATGGCTGTGGTGCATGACCCCCAACCTACGGCTCCCTCTGCTCCCCAGGCGATCGCCAATCAGAATATTGCCAATGTTCCCAGTGCCCCCCCGTCAACAATGG
>NZ_JADEWJ010000270.1:0-5355 GCF_015207725.1 Synechocystis sp. LEGE 06083 | reverse complement strand
CATCGGGCTTTAGCTTCCAGGTGACCGACAAACCATCGGCCGCCACGCCGCCATTTTCCACATTGGGAATTTCCGCCGCTAAAAATGGAACTAGGTTGCCCTCATGGTCGAAGCTCGCCAAGGGTTCGAGGGCAATGCGACTGGCCTCCGCATCCTTAAAGCCCGTAGCCAAATGGGGATTCAAAATCGTGGGAGCCTGCCAAGAAAGGATTTTCAGCGTTTCTTGACGATTCTGCTGAGAACTACCATTCCCAACATTGGGGCTACCACAGGCAAACAGCAGTAAGGGCAACAGTCCCCCCATCAGCTTCTGATAGGAACGGAATTTAAAAGCGGCGGGAAGATTTAGCAACACAGGCAACAGGGAGAATCAAGGCTTAATTTCGCTAGATTGTCCCCTGATTAGAGTCTATTTGCAAAGTTTTCAATACGCTCCAGTCACTTTTGTCCCTAGCGGTCTTGGTAGCCCATGCCATTGGCCTCTGCGTAACGCTCCATAAAACGGATAAAGCGCTCCCAATGATCATTTTTAATTAAATCAAAACTGCACTGGGCCCCCCGGAGTTCATCCCCTTCGTCCCCACCAAAAATAAATTTCACTGACGATGGTTCAATTTCCATGGCCCCCTCTTCATCGGCAAGGCGTAAATGGCCGTTAAATCTTTGGGTAAAACTTTGGAATCTTTCGATCGCCTGGAGACGTTCAAAGGTCATCACCACCGTGCGGGCGCCCGTAGTGGCATTGCGTCGTAGGCTAACATTGCTGAGTTCTTCGGGGAGATCGGCAAAAAATTCAATGGTAGGGGTAAGGGTCATCATGGTTGATAAAGGAATGCCATTGTTTTGATCCTAACAACTCTCACCATAGCCTGCCAGAACCATTGAACTAACAAAACTCCCTGGGAAGACCGTTGGGGCTCTGGAATGTGACCTTCATCACGCCAGGGAAAAAACCCATATCAGGAATATTGTCTCCGCTGGAGTTTAGGAGTTAACCTTGCTCGATCGCCAAGGAAACCATAGATTAAAGAGGTCTTGATGTTTACCAATTACCGGAATTTTTTCATGGGTACGCTACTGGCTGTGTTGCTATCGGGGATGGTTTGGTTTGCCGCCCTACCAGGCTTTGAACAAATCTTTGCTGGCTCCACACCGGAAAACCTAGGGGTCACAAGCGGACAATTAGCCCCCTGTCCCGACACGCCCAATTGTGTGAACAGTCAAATCAGCACTGATTCCGTCCACAGCATTGAGCCACTCCATTACCAAGGAAATTTGGAGAATACCCGCAGCCTATTGATGGAAATTTTAGGGGTAGTACCCGGCACCACCATTGTGGAATCTCAGGATGATTACATTCGAGCTGAGGCCCATAGCCGCTTAATGGGTTTTGTCGATGACCTGGAATTTTATTTCCCCGGCGATCGCCCTGTAATTGAAGTTCGCTCTGCATCCCGGTTGGGAGAATCGGATTTGGGAGTTAACCGCCGCCGCCTAGAACAAATCCGTTTGGCCTTGGCGGATCTTGAGCAAGGAAGTCAGAACATTTTTCAAAAGCTTCCCTAGTCTGCCAATTCTAGGGGGTGACAGGCATAAAAGTCCGCCAAACTTAGGGGATTCAGGGGTTGGACAGAAATGTTGCAAGCGGTCTGTTGATCGTCGGCAATTTCAAAAACTAATCAGCGCAATTTTCACAGACGCCATGGACAGTAATTTCATAACGTTCCGCCTTTAGGCCTGGTCTGAGTTTGCCCAGATCCACTGCTGGTAACTCTTCCCAATCCACATCTTCGATCGCCCCACACTGACGGCAACAAAAATGATGGTGTGGCTCCACGTTGGCATCGTAGCGACAGACCCCTTCTTCCAATAAAACTTCTCTGATCAACCCCACTGACTGCAGAGCCTTGAGGGAACTATACACCGTGGCCTGGGAGGATGTGGGGGCGGCTTGGTTAAGGTCAAACAACAACTGTTCCGCACTGGGATGATCCCGACGCTGGAGTAGATTGGCATAGACCCCATAGCGCTGGGGAGTAACCCGCAGGCCTCGTTCCTTCAGCGTTTGAATAATTTCTTCTCTGGTTAAGGGCATACCGTTCCTCCTAACATCTTCTGCCAACATCGGTGCAGCACGTTTTACCTGTTTACCTTTAATGGGCCAACCCTAAGGGCCATGGGCCTCGGCTACCACACCAATGATCCGCATTGTTTCGCTATAGTCTATCTAGCTTAACATTTTCTGGAAAGAGTATTAGATAAGATAATTATAAAAAAAATATTAATTTTTAAACTTGACTTATTTCTATCTCAGAACTATTCTGAGAAAAGAGGGCAGGCATTGACGACAAATGCTCCATTCCCTCACAAAAATTTAGTCGTTTAGATAGCCAGAGGTAACCATGACCCCCGAACAAGTTCCCAGTGTAGTGTTCAAAACCCGTGTCCGTGACGAATCCGTATCTGGTCCTAACCCCTACCGTTGGGAAGACAAAACCACTGAACAAATCTTTGGTGGCAAAAAGGTTGTGCTTTTCTCCCTGCCCGGTGCCTTCACCCCCACCTGTTCTTCCAATCACTTGCCCCGCTACGAGCAGTTGTTTGAAGAATTCCAGGCCCTAGGAGTAGACGATATTATCTGTCTATCCGTTAACGATGCCTTTGTCATGTTCCAATGGGGCAAACAAATTGGTGCCGACAAAGTCAAACTACTTCCCGACGGTAACGGTGAATTTACCCGCAAAATGGGCATGCTCGTGGAAAAATCCAACCTGGGCTTTGGCATGCGCTCCTGGCGTTATTCCATGTTTGTCAACGATGGCAAAATCGAAAAAATGTTTATTGAGCCTGAGTTCGGCGACAACTGTCCCGTGGATCCCTTTGAATGTTCCGACGCTGATACCATGTTGGCTTACCTCAAAGGGTCTGAAGCTCCTGGGGTTTCTGAACCTGTTAAAGCCTTTGTCGGCTAAATCCGTTTGAGCACATCGGTATGTCAACTGATGGCTTGTAGTTGATCAAAACCTAACGAATCAAAGCAGAGCAGTGTTATCCCTAGAGGTAGCACTGTTTTTTTATTTAAATTTTCCCTACCCAAGGCCCCAATTACCACCCACTTCCAGACCGGCAGTGTCTGTTCTGCTTGCTACCATCAAACCCTTACCAATAGCTCCTAACTGTAGAAGTAAATGTCCCCTAGTGGTGTCTCGGCAATTTAGTTGTAAACCCTGGGCGGTGGGGGTGTGGACCAAACTCCCTTTTTCCTCCGTTGTTCCCGAGAGGGTGACCCAATACCTATCGTTGCTAGCTTTTAGTTGCCAACTGCCCCAGGGAGCTACTTGCCAGGTAACGGTGCCATGGCCCGGGCCAAATTCGTAAAAATCACCTTGGTGATGCACTCCAATCAAAGCCGCTTCTTCGGTGCGATGGAGCACTATCCGTTCCCCCCCAGCCGCAGTGACGCTCAGCCCTGGATGTTGGGGAAAATGATTGGCTTGGAGCCAAAACCAGCGGGAAGGAAAGGAACGACCCCAGTTTTTTTCGGCGTAAACTAGGGCTTGGTCAAATTCATACTGTTCCCCCTGCCATTCCAGCCAGCCATGCCCTCTACCTTGGGCTAAAAGAATTTGCCAACCAGGATCAAACAGGGGTAAAAAGGAAAGCCAACCGGCGGTGGCCCTGGGAAATCGGTTAGGACTCCCCCAAGTTACTTCTGGTTCTACGGTGAATTGCCAACGACAATGGCGATCGCCACTAGTGATTTGTCCTTGGTGTTGATGGTGATAGATTTGATAACCTTCTTTAACCAGGGTAAAAAATTCGTCCGATGGTAGGGGTCTGGCCGGCCCTTTGCTTGTACGCTTTCCCCAATGGCCAAGGGCAAAATGCTGGGGGCTGGCCCAAAATTTTTGCACTGAGGGAAATGTCCGCCAAATTAGTTGGTCGTCCTGATTTGCCTTTGTCCCTGTGGCTGGCCCTAGGACTTGCACTGCACCGCCGCTGTAATGGAGATCGCCAGCGGGATTTTCGATGGAGTACATAAAGGCGAAACTTTCCCCGGAGTAGGGCAAAAGCAGGCGCACATACCAACCTTCAAAAAAGGGAGATTGACCTTGCCAATGGTAACCACTGTGGGGAAGAAATTTCATTTATTTTCGACAGAATACTAATTTTTTACGGAATATTAGGGATTTTAAAAGTAGAAAAATCATCAAAATATAGTCAACTTAAAGGCGGGCAACCAAACGGCTAAAGGATAAAGTAAATATTCCAAGAAAAATAATTTCCAGATGAATTGATAAAAACTGGCAATTTCCCCCTTATCTTCCAAATCCACCCCCCGACTCCGACCCCAAAGTAAGAATAATAAAAGTAAATGGGAGCCAATAAAAACCGGTATATTCAGGGGAAAAACAGTCCACAAGCCCCAAATCACCATGGCAACATAGCAAATAGTCAATAAAATTAGCGTTCCAACAAATACATTTTTTTTGCCGATTTGTAGGGTTAAGGTTTGAATTTTGAATTGTCTATCACCTTCCATATCCGGTACATCTTTAAAGACGGCGATCGCCACGGTGAAAACCAGAATAAATAGGGTCAAAACCCAGATGGGGGTAATCAAGGTAGGGGGGGAACCCAAACCAGTTCTAAAAAATAAAAATAAGCCTAAGTTAACGACCATTCCCCGCACTGTGAGAATACACAGGGCCGCCAGCAGGGAAAAGCGCTTTAACCTCACCGGCGGCACCGAATAGGCCGTGCCAATGACCAAACTAATACTCACCGTTAATCCCAGCCATAGCCCTAATCCCCAGGCGATCGCCAAGGACGTAACGCCACAAAGTCCCACAATCCAACGGCCCTGGGCGAGGGAAAAATCTCCGTTAGCCAAGGGCAAATTCGGCTTATTGATGCGGTCAATTTCCACGTCCCATAACTGGTTTAGGCCGACAATGTAAACATTACCCAACAGGCAAGCCAGCCAAGCACCCAAAACCAAACTAAGGGAGGCCGCAAAAATAGCTGGAGTGCCTTGCCCCAGCATGGCCAATAGGTACACGGCCCAAACGCTCAAGGTAGTACCAATGATGGTGTGGGGTCGGGAAAAGCGCCACAAAGCTTGGATAGTTGCCATGGCAATAATTTTGAGAAGTTAAATCTCTTTGCAGTGTACCCAAACCTACCTAGGCTGAGCCATTTTCCAGACCTAATTTTGAACAGAGGCAAAGTCCACTGCCCATCAACCCTCTTTGGCTCCGTAAATTAAAATTAGGGTGGCCTATATCCCTTCCCATTTCCATGTCTCCCCCTGCCCCCGCCATCGTCGCCCAGGATCTGAGTTTTCAGTGGTCC
>NZ_JADEWJ010000023.1:0-23566 GCF_015207725.1 Synechocystis sp. LEGE 06083 | reverse complement strand
ATTTACCCATGTTTTAGATGAGTTGACCAAGCTTTTTAATAAAGTTAATGAGCTAGATCGATTAAGATATTTGGTCAATTCATGGGACATATTCTGCCATTCATCTGCCTAGATTGATGGAAGAGGGCTACAGTATTTTGCTGACAGTGCAGGTACAGACGTAGTACCAGAAGGACAAAGATTGCGGGCTCATCTCACCTACTACCAAATTGCCCGTAGCATTGGCATCACCTACGAAGAGTGTGTTCGTGTGTTTAGGCAGCTTAAGGGGTCTGTGACTTACCAGCGGGGGGGCAAAATCACCATTCTTGAACCCAACGAACTCACGGCGATCATTCAACAGAATTCCAACTAAAGTTAAGCACAGCAACGTAATTTTTACTGTGGTCTGCCAGGGGCATTAAAACCGAAATATATGGGGTGTAGGGCAATGACTGGAGAAATGTGGGGGTGTCGTTCAAGAAATAGGCTATGATACAGTGGCCAATTTTCTAAGCAATTAAGAGAGGTAGTTAACCTAACTTAACAAGAACATCAAGTTCTTATTCTTAACGTACCCCCCAGAAAAAGTTAAAGCCACCTGGCAAAGCGTGTTTCTCAGGCACGCCACAGGTAGCTACACAGACGAACAAATACTATGTCGTTAGTGTAGCATGCCAATTTGCCAGATAGCTACTCCTGGGAAAAATTAGGAGAGTATCTAAGCAGTGCTAACGACCAAGCACCTGCCCCAAAGCTATACAGGGCAAAGGTTTTGTAAATTTTTCAAACATCGATTCAACTTTATAAAAAGTTCTTATAGCTCTACCCCAGAGTGGATAACTATAAGTGATTACCCAATAGAGCACCGCAATTTATGGAGTGTTTACCAAGACCCGGAGAGGTTAATCGGGCTATCTTTTGGCACTACCACTCACTATGCAGTGCTAGATATAGACTGTCAGAGTCCCTACCACCCAGCTAATAGTGAGTCGCAATACAGAGAGTTGTTAGGAGCCTACGAAGAGATTGGCATTAACAGTGTGGTGACACTCCAGTCTTCCAACAGCGGTGGGTTGCACGTTTACTTCGTCTTTCCGAAAGCTCTGCCCACGTTTAAGCTGGCCCATATGTTGCGGCTGACAGCAATCAAAGCAGGCTATGAAGTGAAGGATGGCAGGTTAGAAATATTCCCCAACACCAAGACCTATAGCAAACACAGCAAAACAAGCTACAAAGCTGTGCGGCTACCTCTGCAGAGGGGTTCTTACCTATTAGACAAGGACTTCGTCCCTTACAGTAACGACATAGAAGTTTTCTTAGAGCAAGGGGAAGCGACGGCAGAAGAACAGGACATAGAGCTGATTGAAACAGCGATAGAGAGTGCGAGTCATATCAAAGGCTTCCGGCGCCTGAAAGGTGATGGAGACGCTAGTGACTTTGCCAGGGACCTGCGAGAGCAGATAGCAGAAGGATGGACCAGCTTTGGTCAAACCAACGACCTGTTGCGGATAATCGGTACCTATGGGCGTGTCTTTAAAGGGTTAGAAGGGCAAGCCCTAGCGGACTACATAGTAGGTAAGGCAGAGACGAGTCCTGGCTATCAACAGTATTGTCAGCACAAGCATAATATCTATCGTCGTGGTAAGGACTGGGGAAGGTGCATAGAGAAGTATTACTATCCCTATGGCAGTGAACCAAGCCGGATTGGCAGTTTTAATGACTTGCAGAAAAAAGGTTGTTGCCCAGAAAATCCACCGAAGGAGAATTTAGTTAATCAGAGCCGACAAAAAGGTGCCATTGAGCGTATTAAACAGGGCATGGAGCATCTTTTGGAAACAGTGAAAGTGTTGCCAAGGAAAGTCGGAGAACTGAAAGAGTTATTACTTGGAGCAATCAAAGAGATATTTGGCATCCGTACCTCTGATAAGACCTTAGCCCGATATAAAGAGTTCTGGCATCCACAGTTTATTAAATTTAAATTGGCAGACCTTGAAATATCAAGCCTGCCTCCCAGTGCAGTAAGTGAGCCTGAGTTTATTGATGGGCAGATTGAGGTGATAACAGAAAAAAGTCCTCAAGTCGTTAAGGAAGAGCCAGAGCTGGGTACCCAATCAGATAGTGCTAGCAACAATTTCATTGACACCGGGCTAGAAAACCCGACATTTGGTCAGTCTTCCACCCAGGTTCCCTTTGTAAGTACTCAGCTTTCAAAGCTAAGTACTTTGCCCAAGTCTAAAAGTTCAGAGTCCTTACCTAGAGAGAGCTCTAAATTATGCCCCACCCCCACTGAAAGTTCGTTAAAAAAAGACAGTGAAAATAAATTGACCAAACTCAAGTGTGATAAGCTTTCTAAGACTAATGCCCCACCCCCCTCTTATATGAAGGTTTATATTTTGACTTCTCAAGCAGTTGGTTTAATTTCTAAGAGATTTCACGGTAAACCGTCCAGTTCTAAGGTTTGCTCAATTTCTTCTGGAACTCAGGTACGTATTTGTCGAGGAGCTAAGCATTCTCGTCATCCCGAGCTCCTTTATGTTAAGCCTTGTGAGGACGCTGATAATTGGATTGGAGGCATTGCTGTTTTGTCTTCCTCCTTGGAGTTGGTTAACTAACTAAACCTTGCCTACGAAACTCTATGTCTAAACGCCTAGCCTCTGAAGGTTTTGGGCGTCATTCCCATCACTTTGCGAAATTGCTGACTGAGGTGACTGTGACTGCTAAAACCACAATCAAGGGCAATGTCGATGATGGCGAGATCGTTCTGTTTTAGGAGAGTTTTAGCCCGTTCAACTCGTTGCTGAATCACATATTGGTAGGGAGCTATTCCCACCGACTTTTTGAACATCCGCCCAAAATGAAACGGACTCATCGTCAATAGTTGTGCCAAGTCAGCTAATTTAATGTCTTGGGTCAGATGGGCATCCACATAGGCCAAGACTCGACGCAATTGATAAGGTGGTAAGCCCCCTTCATACTTAGGTAATTGTGGTTGGGTGCTGCTGTGCTGCCGTAGCAATTGGACGGTCAGGGATTGGGCCAGCGAGTCCAAATACAGGGCACTGCCAGACTGCCGGTGCTGCAATTCAGTCAACATTAGTGTCGCGATCGCTTCAATCGACCCTTGGCGACTTTGGAAGGTGGGAACCAGGGTAAGGTGATCGCTGCAACCGGTCAGAGTTTCTTGGGCAACGGAGCGCAGGAAGTGATCGCTCATCTGTAATTGCAAACAGTTTTCGGTGCCCTGCCAACGCGCAAAGAATGGTAAGTCGGCGGGAGTAATCGTGAAATCGCCACGCCGATAAAGGGCTTCGTGAGTTTTGCCGTCTTGGGCCTGGTGATATTGAATCGGTCGCGGTGCCAAACTGATGAATAAGGTGTGATGGTCAGGACTGTGAACCGTCGCCTCCCCCGGCGGAAATTGCAGATGTTCCAGGTGAATCTCTGGCGGTTGGGACGCCGACGCCGTCACATTTGACGGTGACTCTAGGGGCAAGTCTGCTTGCGGTTGCGCAGCGGCCATCAGTTTATCGGGTTCCTTAACTCGCGATTCGTATCAACGGTTCGATTTTCAAGCCGTCCCACACAAAATCTTGTGAACAGTGCAAAATGTTGAATCAATCTTAAGTGTTTCGCTCTACAACGACAACTCGCAACCAGAGCGTGCCAGAGCCGCAAACCGTGAAAGTTTCTTCAAGTCAACCTCCATTGGGTAAGGATGTCATCTTTCTGAAGGCAATTGGATGAACCTCATGATTTTTTGGGCCCCGGGTGCGGTGGGCCATCACATCGTTGCCTCACTAGTTTTGGGCCGATATGGCGTAGTATTAGCAACGGAAAAATTTTGGTCGTTAAGGCTGAAAACTTTATCCAGTAATGCTTCCAGACATCAAATTTTATAACTTATCTGAATCCTCACTGTCCCACTTATAGTCATAAATGGGACAGCTTCGCCGCCTAATTACCGGAAAACCTTGATTTCTCCTTAGACAGACTCGTAAAACCAAAAATTGCAAATGGGACAGTTTAGATGAGCGACCAAAAATTTTCCATTGCTAATACTAAGTCCATTCGTATGCTGTCGCAGTCAGAATGTCTTAGTTCTGTGAAAGAGATCGCAAGAAAGTGATAGTTCCGCAAGAACCTAACAGCCTCGCTTTGACGATTTCCTTAAGCTGAAACTGTCATTACTTAGGGAGCTTTCAAGCCATGAAACTAGTTATTTTTGGTGCCACTGGAACTGTCGGTCGGCAGGCCGTTCAACAAGCCTTAGAACAGGGACATATCGTCACCGCCTTTGCTCGTAATTTGACCAAACTCCATATCCAGCATCCTCAACTCCGCCTCGCCCAAGGAGACGTGATGCATTCCGTAGCAGTCGAAACCGCCATCCAGGGACAAGATGCAGTGGTGTGCGTCCTAGGGGCGGGCAAACAGTTAAAGAGCACCATTCGCTCAGAAGGCACCCAGCAGATTATCCAGGCGATGCAGCAGGTGGGCGTGCGTCGGTTAATTTGCCTATCGACTCTAGGCGCTGGAGAAAGTTGGAGCAACCTGAACTTTTACTGGAAGTACATCATGTTTGGCTTCATCCTGCGCCAGGTCTTTGCCGATCACCAACGGCAAGAAGCGCTGGTGAAAAGCAGTGGTTTAGATTGGACCATCGTGCGCCCGAGTGCCCTTACTGATGGACCGCGCACGGGGCAGTATCACCACAGTTTTCCTAGTAGCGATCACAACATCACGCTACAGATTTCTCGGGCCGACGTTGCCGATTTCATCCTGAAGCAGCTCTCGGATCAGTCCTCCCTGTACCAAAGCCCTAGCTTGTCTTACTAAGCTGCGCTCCCTCAAACGGCTCCAGCATAGGGGATTCGGCCAGTCGCCACCGCGATCTTGGGTCCCCTGCCTGGTTGCCTAGCGACCATCCAATTCTTCGTTATTGCCCGCAACTAATTTTGAACATTGAAGAACTTGACCATGTCTACTGAAGTAACTTTTCAAATTCTGCTGATTGTGACGACTTTGCTGTGCTCCCTTGTCGCAGGTTTCCTATTTGCTTTTGCCACCATCGTCATGCCAGGAATTAAGCAATTGAGAGATCGTGATTTTATCCGTGCCTTTCAAGTCATCGACGGTGTCGTTCAAAAAAACCAGCCAGTTTTTGTCGCTGTCTGGGTCGGCTCCGTGGTGGCATCAGTAGCCGTAACTGGTTTGGGTTTTAGTCAACTAGAAGGCACTCAGCGGTTGCTATTGCTCGCAGTACTGCTGGTTTACATGCTGGGGGTACAAGTCTCCACTTTTACGATTAATGTGCCGCTCAATAATCAACTCCAAGCGCTCAATGTGGATGCCATGGGCGAAACGGCCCTCAAATCCGCTCGTCTAAGCTTTGAGCCTCGTTGGAATCGGTGGAACGTCAGTCGGACACTGCTGGCCAGTCTAACGTCGGTAGTCTTGCTGGTGTTGCTCTTTCAACTCTGAATCACAACGACCTAACATTGACTGGATAAGCGACCCATTCGATGGTTTGGCTGGATGGGTCGCGTGTCCTTGTTGCGGCTGAAAGGTCCAGTCGGAAATCCCAATTTAGTTTTGAAATGTCTCTGTACGTTCGGCTAATGGCCGTCCATCGTGCCCAACAAGCTTCCAAGAGTCTCAACTCTGATGTAAGAGCCCAATTATCCTTGGTTTGTGAGTAGTCCGCTACGGATGTGACGTTTGTGGTCTCTATCGGGACTTAGGTTGCTCTCTTGTTTGTGTGATTTTGTTGTTGCTTGGTCTTCGTCGTCGTTCCTTAACTTTCCTTCTTCCTTGGGTATGCTTCCTGGTAGTGCCCCCCTTTGCTTCTATGTCCTTTACCCCTTCTTTATTTGTTTCCGTGACAGATTTGGCCCAGGAAGCCGGTGTGAGCGTTCGCACTGTCCAGACCTGGGCTAAGGCTGGTTACTTCTCTAAGCAAGGCTCCAACGCCTATGACATCCTTGGTTACTACCGTTGGCACACTCGCAGCCTGCGACAGGATCTGGATGAACATAAGGCTAAAGTTGCTCGTTCTGACTGGGATACCAAGTGGCGTGAAGGTCGTGCGAGGAAGTCTCTCGCCGAAGCTTCCCTTGTTGAGTTACAAATGCAGAGTCAGGTTAAGCAAGTGGTTCCCATCGATCTTGTTATCTCAGAAATTGACAAGGTTTTGTCCTCTTCCATTCGTTTGTTCCGGGATCTTCATTCTTACTTTTCCGTCCCTCACTGTTATCAGTCCTCCTCTGAAGTTGCCGCTGCCCTAGAGCAAGCTGTGAGTCTAGCTTTGAAAGATTTTCAGTCCCAGCTTGTGAGTCTTTCTTTAGGTGCTGAATTAGTGGAGAAGTCAAAGGTCTTCCATGACTCATTCTTCTCCTCCGATACCTCGTCTTGACTTTCTGTTGTTGCTGTTAAGGCTGTGATAGAGAAGTGATAGATGGATTGTTCAGTCTCTTACCCAGCTTGTTCTGATGTTCACATCTGCATCTCTATGTCAGAGACCATCTCTCTAACTTTTTCTATCGTTAGGGTCGGGTCTTTCATGTTGACGTGCACATACTGGGAAGCATATTCTTCGATGCGCTTAAAGTTTTGCTGTGGGAGTTTAGCTTGATGCTCTTCCACATTGAAACCTGCTAAGTAGTTACATACGGCTGACAGCGGCAAAAAATGTTTGAGTATAAGGCCATAGTTGATGCTTGTTGGAATTCGCTGCTTTGTTGTGTCACTGTTTAGTTCCTTCCAGTTCTCAAACTTGTCTTCATCTTTGATGACTAACCATGAGTAAGGTGCCCCGTAGAATAGGAGAGCTTGATGGTCTTGCCAAAAGATTTGCTCTAGTTCTACTCTGGACCTGTCTGTGTAACTGCACTTTTCCATCTCTGAGTGCATGATGAAGAACGAGCAGTAGAGATGCCATGCTTTGATGTATAGCGGTCTAACGGATAGCTCGTGGTAGCCAAAGCCTAAACCCCTTGCCCTATCTCGAAGGATCTTCTGCTTGAGGGTAGACCTAGTGGTCTCTAAGTTGATGAATTTTCTGTCGAGAATGTCGTTCATAGTTTGAAGAATTGGCATAACCAATTCGTGAAAACATTAAGGGCTGAGTTCTTCCCAACCCTGTTCTGTTCTTTGTCTCTCTGGACCTGGGTTACGTTTAAATTTCCAATTCTTCCTCTTGTGTTGAGTGGTTCTTCCCAGCTATGGATGGGCTTGTCGCCTTAGTCTGTAACTGCTCAACGGTGTGGAGCCCTTCCAACAGTGCTTGGGTTTCCTTAAGCTTCTCTATTAGGCTTAGTCTGATTAAGTTTAATTCTGGATTTATAGCATCTTTGGGCGAATTTTTACTGATGTAATCTTTAAAAGCTTCCGTTTGCTCGTGATATCGCTTAATTTTAGAAAAAAGTGCGCACATGTGCGCACTTTTCTGCTTCTGCTGTTCATCCTCTGGGTCATTGAGGATTTTGGTGATATATCTACGACTTGCCCCAAATACAGACATTAACTCTCGGTTGATAGACTTTTGTCCTTTACTGGGGCGACCTTTAAGCTGTTCATAGCCAGCCTCCTTTAGCTTACGGGCCGCTTCTCGAATTTCACTAGGGGTGTAGTTTTTGCGTTGGGTATTTTCTTCAACTTCAACTTGTAATGCCGTGAGGGTTGCTGTTTCTGCATCAATGTCCATAATGTTCACCGGCACTCCTTCGCCAAAGAATGCCGTAAATGTTTCTGGAGATTCTGCCGCTAATTTCTCTAGGGCTGCTTTACGATGTCCTCCGGCTAATAGCCTGTAGTGTCTGTCCACTGTTAACGGGGTAATCAGTCCCAGGACTTGAATACTTTCCACTAACTCTTTGACATGCTTAGCGTTAATTTGACGGGTATCTCCCTCTGCCCGATCGCCGATTTTGTCCAGGGGCACCAGTCCTTCCTTCATCTGTTGTCGTTGCAAAGTTTCTTCGGCTGCTTCCGAAGTAGCGGAGCGTGCTTGAGCTTTGCTTATGTCTAGAGATTGACGTTTTGCCATAATTTATACCTGCTGTTGTAACCACTGCCACAGAGCTCTAATCTCGTGGCTGGCTTTACTGCTTTGGTCCAACTCTGTCACTCCTCTACCCTGTGCTGCTGCCTGTTGAAAATCTGCCCTTGAACAAACAGCATGGGGGCTAATTGGGTAGCCTAATTGTGCGTCTTCTAGGTTGGCAATCAAGTCTTCAGACTTGGTTTTAGGGTGCAATAGGTTAAGGACGATCGCCGCTGGTTTTTGGCTTAGTCTTACTGCTGAGAGGGTAGTGGACACCGAGTCCAAATCGAACTGTCCATAACGCAGTACTACCAATATAAAGTCCGATGCTTGCATGACCTCGATGATGCCCGCATCCAGGGTGCCGGGGGTATCAATGAAGTTCCAGTCCGTTGTTGCTTTCTCTAGGGTGGAGATTGTTCGCCTAGGAGGGACTGCAATAACCAGGGGACTATTATTGCCACGGCGATCGCCCCAGTCTGCTAGAGAAGCTTGGTCATCGCAGTCGAGAATAGTTGCATCTCTTGCTACCACGGCGAGGTTAGCACAGAGGGTACTCTTGCCCACACCTCCTTTACGACTGACTATGGCTATGGTTTTTGACATGGGCTATTTATGATGGGCTTACTAATCAAGCTTATTGGTCTTAACCCGATATAAACATTCCGCAGGGGAGTAAATAGGCAAAGGGCTTTCAACAAAGTCTTTGGCGTCTCGGGTGATAATTGCCGTAAGTTGGTTAACTGTGGCACATGCTAGTTGGACACTGTCTTCAAAGTCTCTTAGGTTGATGTTGAGGGCAACTTCGATAACTTGTAGATTCACGGGGCACAGTTGTAGCCCAACCAGTAGTCGCTTAACAGCTATAAGCGCCACCTCGCGGCTTTTGTTCTTACGAATGATGTAAAAAACATTGGTAATTGTCGTAGCTGCAATGTAAGCTTCGATGTTTCCCTGCTCAATTTCTTCGAAGATGGCTATGGTTTCTTCGATAAACGGTTCTCTCTCTAAAAGTAAGTCGAGAACAATATTTGTGTCGAGAAGTACTTTCACAGGATATTTACAAATACTTCTCGTTTAGGTAGTCAGAGTATTGCCTTTGTAACTCAGCGTCGCTAGGCACAGGGCCCGTTTGTTTGGCAATGCCTCGTAGTCCGGTAAGGGTGCCGGCGGGGATTTTGGGGCTAGAGACTTTTGGCCAAAGCGATTCGGCAAAATTAAGTATTTCGCTAACCTCCTTCTCTGGCAGAGTTTGAATTAGTTGGTAAAGTTTTTCTTGCGCTGTCATGGTGCTTAAGCTTTGTTAAAAGTGCTGATAATAATCTGAACTTAGTTACACTGTAATCAATAGTAGTTCCCATTGTCGCTTATCCCCATGTCTACCGTAGTCAGCACCCGTTTGCCGGATCTAACCCATGAGCGACTGCAACGTTTTGCTCGCTGTTTAGGTAAGACACCTAGTGAAACCACCGCCCTGCTAGTGGAAGAATCCTTGCGGCAGCAGGACTTTCCCTATATTGAATTTCGACAAACGCCCCTGGGTCGTCATGCCCATCTTAAAAACTCTACCCTGGCGGTCTGGGAAGTTGTCCGCATTGCCCAAGGGTATGCTTTAGATCCAGAAAAAACAGCACAACACTTCCAGCGTCCTTTACCTTGGGTAAAATCGGCCTTACTTTATGCAGATGCTTACCCCGAAGAGATCAACATCGCCATTACCGATGCTGGGGCCGTTAACGAAACCACATTGACCCGTCTGTTACCGCAGCTCGAAGTCCAAGGGCAGTCATAGCAGAACCCCATGTTAGGTTTTCTATTGGATGAACACATATCCCCGTTGGTGGCTCAACAGGTTGCTAGTAAGGCACCAGACATTGAAATATATCCCTTACTGACTTGGCAGGGGGGGCTGTATCTAGGGTTTCCAGATGAGGTAATTTTGGAGGCTGCCACCACAGCACAATTGGTGTTGGTAACCTATGACCAAAAAACGATACCGCCCATTCTTTGGACTTGGGGAGAGCAGGGTCAGTCCCATAGCGGTATTATCTTCGTTGATTATCAAAGTATGCCGCCCCAGGATTTTGGGGGTCTAGTCCGGGCTTTGCTTAAATTATGGAAGGATGAACGGGAAAGGGCTTGGACCGATCGCCTGCTGTATCTCAAGTGTTCCTGATCCAGTTTGCCGTCCCATTAGCATTCTGCGCCCAGCTTTCTGGGAGTTACAGGCTAGTCCTCAGCTAACAACGTTTTTTAGTTAGGTTACTCCGTTCTCTCGCAAGGGTAGGATAGGACGGGATACGCTCTTGCCTGAAACATAGGACAGTGAATGTAGCAATAGCAGCATCCTATCAGTTCACTACAAAAGCCCGAATTTATGAACCCAGTTAGCCACAACAACATTGTCAATTTCATCTGGGGCATTGCTGATGATGTGTTGCGTGATGTGTATGTGCGGGGCAAGTACCGTGACGTGATCCTACCGATGACAGTAATCCGTCGCCTAGATGCAGTTCTGGAGCCGAGTAAGGAAAAGGTACTGACCATGAAGGGTCAACTGGATAGTGCCGCGATCGCCAATCAACATGCGGCTCTCTGTCAGGCTTCCGGGGAGGCTTTTTACAATGTCTCCCCCTTTACCCTGCGGGACTTGAAGAACCGTGCCAAGCAACAGCAACTAAAGGCTGATTTTGAGACCTATCTGGATGGGTTCTCCCAGAACGTTCAGGAGATCCTCGATAAGTTCAAGTTCCGTAATCAAATTCCAACATTAATTGAGGCGGACATCCTTGGGCACCTGCTGGAAAAGTTTCTCGACTCCCGTGTCAACCTCAGCCCTAAGCCGGTGCAAGACATAGATGGTAACGAGGTGCTTTCAGCCCTGGACAACCATTCCATGGGCACTATCTTTGAGGAACTAATCCGCCGCTTCAACGAAGAGAACAACGAGGAGGCAGGGGAGCACTTCACACCCCGGGATGTGGTCAAGCTCATGGCTGACCTAATCTTTCTGCCCATTGGTGACTTAATTGAATCCGGTACCTATCTCGTCTATGACGGTGCCTGTGGCACTGGGGGGATGTTAACGGTAGCGGAGGAGAGGCTAGCTGAACTGGCTCAAAACCAAGGTAAGGAGGTCTCTATCCACCTCTTTGGACAGGAGGTCCAGCCAGAAACCTACGCTATTTCCAAGGCGGATTTACTGCTGAAGGGGGAAGGGGCCGAGGCGGAGAATATGAAGTATGGTTCCACCCTTTCCAGTGATGCGTTTCCGTCCCAGGAATTTGACTTCATGCTTTCCAATCCTCCCTACGGCAAAAGCTGGAAGACTGATTTGGAGAGGCTGGGGGGCAAGGGAGAGATTAAAGATCCACGCTTTGTGACCCGGCATGGGGATGAAGTTGACTACAAGATGATCACCCGTTCCTCGGACGGACAGTTAATGTTCTTGGTCAACAAGTTGGCTAAGATGAAGCACAACACCCGCCTGGGTAGCCGCATCGCTGAGGTACACAACGGGTCGTCCCTCTTTACTGGGGATGCGGGGCAGGGAGAAAGTAATATCCGCCGCTGGATCATCGAAAACGACTGGTTGGAGACCATCATTGCCCTGCCGGAGAATATCTTCTACAACACCGGTATTGCCACCTATATCTGGCTGTTGAGCAACCGCAAGAGCGAGGAGCGTCGGGGTAAGGTTCAGCTCATTGATGGGACGGAGTGGTACATGCCCCTACGGCGCAACCTGGGCAAGAAGAATTGTGAGCTTTCCGAGGAACAGATCCAAACTATTGTGGACTTGGTGGTCAATCCGAGGGAGACAGAGAAATCGAAGATCTTTCCCAATCAAGCTTTCGGCTACTGGAAGGTGAGCGTAGATCGCCCTTTGCGGGTGGAGGGGGTAGATCCCCAGCGGGTTTACAAAGCCGCCGAAATTAAGGCGTTCAAAAGTGAAGGTAGGGTTACCGAAGAAGGGGTGCCGATTATCAAGAAGATTCATAAGAAGGGGACCCAGCCTGATCCACTCCACGGTTTGTTCGAGGTAGAGATTGGCGGTAAGCTCTGTGTGGTGGAGTATGAACCTGATAGTAATTTACGGGACAGCGAGCAGATTCCGTTGTTGGAGGATGGGGGGATCGAGGCGTTCTTCCAGCGTGAGGTGTTGCCCTACAGCCCGGATGCCTGGATCGAGGCTAGCAAGACCCAGATAGGCTATGAAGTTTCCTTTACCCGTCATTTTTACAAGCCTGTGCCCATGCGGACTTTGGATGAGATCAAAGCGGATATCTATGCCCTAGAGCAGGAAACTGAGGGTCTGTTGGAACAGATTGTTGGGGATGGCTAAGACTGTCAGGGCTAAGATAAGAGGGAAATGCTGAAGGAGGACAATGGTTATGGTGACCACCGCAGGGATTATGCATAGTGATCCTGATATTCTGGGGGGAGTTCCTGTCTTCGTCGGCACCAGAGTACCAATTAAAACATTGCTTGATTACCTGGAAGCAGGGGATCCTCTGGATGAGTTTCTAGATCATTTTCCTAGCGTTCAGCGTCAACAGGCGATCGCCGTTCTCGAACTAGCTAAGCAAATGTTAACTGCCTATGCTAATCCTGCTTGTTGATGTGCTGAGAACAATCACTTCTGGCCAAGTTGTTGAAGTTGGAGCAGAACAAAATGTTGGAGAGGTGGAGCGATGAAACTGAAGCCCTATCCCGAATATAAGGATTCTGGCGTGTCTTGGCTGGGACAGATTCCAGCACATTGGGACATAAAACCAGGTTTTGCCTTTCTGTCAGAACGGAAGGAAAAGAATACTGGCATGAAAGAATCGACCGTTCTGTCGCTGAGTTATGGACAAATAGTTGTCAAACCACCCGAGAAACTTCATGGCTTAGTACCTGAATCTTTTGAAACTTATCAGATTGCGGAGCCTGGAAATATCATTATTAGAGGCACAGATCTTCAAAACGACAAAGTGAGTCTTCGTGTAGGAAAGGTAAGAAATAGGGGGATTATTACCTCAGCCTACCTTTGTCTACAGACTAGAGAAAAGTTTAATTCAGATTATGCTCATTTGCTATTGCATGGGTATGACTTAATGAAAATCTATTACGGTATGGGGTCGGGACTTCGCCAAAACCTATCTTTTAGCGATTTTAAACGATTACCTGTTCTAGTTCCATCAGAAAGTGAACAAAGTAAAATTAACAAATATCTGCAATCAATTCAAGTTCAGATCAACAAATTTATACGCAACAAGCGGCGGCTGATAGAACTACTCAAAGAGCAGAAGCAAAACATCATCAACCAGGCTGTCACCTGTGGGCTAGATCCTAACGTTAATCTTAAGCCCAGCGGCGTGGAGTGGATAGGGGATATTCCAGAGCATTGGCAAGTTCGTAGGCTTAAATTTTTATGTGATATACAGACTGGTGGGAAAGATACAGTTGATCGAAAAGAATCTGGGAAGTATCCGTTTTTTGTTCGGTCGCAGACTGTTGAGTGTATTGATTCATATTCCTTTGATGGTGAAGCCGTGCTAACAGCAGGCGACGGCGCAGGAGTTGCAAAAGTATTTCACTATATGAACGGGAAATTTGACTACCATCAGCGAGTTTATAAGTTCAGTAGTTTTAAGAATATTGATGGGAAACTTTTCTTCCACTATTTTAGTAATACTTTGTGTTTTGAGGCTTTTCGAGGAACTGCAAAATCTACAGTGGACTCCTTACGATTACCAATGCTTCAAAACTTTCCTGTACTTTTACCTCCGCTACACGAACAAAAGAATATTGTTTTGCATATAGAGTATGAAATAGCGGCTATTGATCAAGTTATTGTCCGTGCTGAGCGAGAGATCGAACTAATTCAGGAATACCGCACCCGACTAATCTCCGATGTGGTCACGGGTCAGGTAGATGTACGGGACATTGAAGTACCAGAAATTACCGAAGAAGACCTCCTAATCCTAGAGGACGACAACGAGGTGGTGGATGATGACCTAGTGCAGGAGGAGGACGAATGAAGCGTCAATCTGTCCTGCAATTACTAAGCCAAAGTAAACCAGACTTACAAGCTCGGTTTGGTGTTACCCGGTTAGCATTGTTTGGCTCCACTGCAAGGGATGAAGCTGGCCCCCATAGTGATGTAGATATTCTTGTTAGCTTCGATGGCCCTGCCACATCCCATAGATACTTCGGAGTACAATTTTATCTGGAAGACTTGTTAGGTTGTGCGGTGGACTTAGTAACAGAAAAAGCCCTCAGACCGGAATTACGCTCCCACATCGAACAGGAGAAAATGGATGTCTAAGTCTCCTAGCCGGGAATGGCATTTCTACATTGATGACATGATTAGCTTTGCTAGAAAAGCGCTGACCTACACTACGGACATGGATCAAGAAACCTTCATCGCCAGTGAGATTAACTACGACGCCACCCTACGAAATCTAGAACTAATCGGTGAAGCGGCTACCCATATTCCTGATGAGATACGAGCCACATATCCAGAAATTCCCTGGCGACAGATTATTGCCACCCGCAACCGTCTTATCCATGGCTATCTGGGCATTGATAACGATACCGTCTGGAGCATTCTTAGGGACAATATTCCCGAATTGTTATCCCAGCTTGAGGTTGTTCAAAGAGGAAAAGGAGGTAAATTGTGACCAATCAGCAGGGTGATGTCAACCCACGTAACAGAGAAGAAGATCCCGACATCCTAGGCTCAGAGAAAGCTCTAAGACGGGCCGCTCAGAGGGCACGGGAGAGGGCTAAACAGGCTGGAATCGGAGTGATAATCCTCAAAGACGGTGAAATCGTCGAAGAACTGCCAGATTCTTAACTTTACAGCGGCTAAAAACTAGCAACAGAGGACGAAGAATGACCGTTCCCGCTCAGCCTAAGATTTACCACATTGTCCATGTGGATCGGTTGCCCTCAATTATTGCTGATGGGTGTCTGTGGTGCGATGCGGCGATCTCTCAACGGAATCCGGTAGGGACAACCATCGGGATGAACAAAATCAAGCAACGGCGGTTGAAGGAATTAACCTTGACTAGCCATCCAAGTTTGTACGTAGGCCAATGTGTGCCTTTCTACTTTTGTCCACGTTCCATCATGTTGTTTTTGATCCACAAAAAGAATACAGAGTTGACCTATCAGGGAGGACAGGAACCGATTATTCACCTGGAGGGAGATTTAATCCAAGCTGTGAACTGGGCAGATCAAAACAACCTCCGCTGGGCCTTCACCCTCTCCAATGCTGGGTCATCTTACTTTGAAGACCGCAATAGCTTAGCGCAGTTACACGAAATTGACTGGGCCGCCGTGCAAGCGACTAATTGGCAGACCTGTAAAGAGGGCAAGCAGGCAGAGTTTTTGGTGGAAAGCACTTTTCCATGGCATCTCGTTGAGCGTATCGGGGTAAAATCGGTGGTAATCCGTGATCAAGTGAGCAGGGCTTTACCCAAAGGGGTACATCATCCACGGGTAGAGGTCCAACCAGAATGGTATTACTAATCTGGAGGAGGCAGTAATGTTTGAACATAAAAGTGGCAACATCCTAACAGAAGATACCGAAGCCCTGGTCAACACCGTCAACTGTGTGGGCGTGATGGGCCGTGGGATCGCGCTACAGTTCAAGAAAGCCTTCCCAGAGAACTTCAAAGCCTATGCCCAGGCTTGTAAAGAGGAAAAAGTTAAGCCCGGCGAAATGTTTGTCTTTCAAACCGGACAACTGGTAAACCCTCGCTTTATCATCAACTTTCCAACCAAACGTCACTGGCGTACCCATAGCCGCATAGATGATATTGAAAACGGACTAAAAGCCCTTAAATGTACTATACAGAAATACAAGATTCGCTCTATCGCCATTCCCCCCTTAGGTTGTGGGTTGGGGGGCCTTGATTGGGCTGAAGTTAAAACCCGCATTGAAGTAATCCTCAAGCCTCTTGATAACGTAAAGATTATCCTCTACGAACCCCATGGTGAACTAGCCCAAGCAAAAACGGTACAGAGTCTTCGTGCGCCAAAGATGACCCCTGGCAGAGCTGTGTTAGTTGAGTTGGTCAGCCGATATCTCCAAGGTTTGTTAGATCCCTTTATCACTCTGCTAGAAATACACAAGCTAATGTATTTTATGCAAGAGTCAGGGGAATTCCTGCAACTCAGGTATGCAAAAGCGCCCTACGGCCCTTACGCCGAAAACCTGCGCCATGTCCTGAATGTTATTGAAGGACATCTCATCACCGGATATGCAGATGGGGGTGATCAACCCAATAAACCCATAGCCCTACTGCCCAATGCAATTGAGAAAGCAACTACATTCCTACAGGATTATCCAGAAACCCATACTAGGTTTGAGAAAGTGACCGATTTAGTGGAAGGATTTGAGTCTCCTTTCGGTTTAGAACTATTGTCAACCGTGCACTGGATAGTCAAGAATGAACCAGTCAATTCTTTGTCTGATGTTATTGATCGCACCTACGCATGGAACCAGCGTAAGCAACAATTCACCCAAAGACAAATCGAGCTAGCAGTCAATGTTTTGAACAAAAAGGGCTGGATTAATCGTCCTTATTAACTTCAATGAAAACCACTGACACCAGCGAGAAGGGCCTAGAAACCATAATTGTTAACTCCTTGGTCAATGAGGCAGGCTATGCTCTGGGCGATCCCAAAGACTACGACAGGGCACATGCCGTTGACCTGGTGAAGCTGTTGGAATTTCTAGAGACAACCCAGCCCGATACCTATGGGGTACTTGGCATCAACGGGGATGGCCCCAAGCGCACCCAGTTCTTGCACAGATTACAGGGGGAGATTGTCAAACGGGGGGTAGTGGACGTGTTGAGGAAGGGTCTCAGGCATGGCCCTGCCCACGTGGAGCTTTTCTATGGCACCCCTACCCCCGGTAACGTTAAAGCAGTGGAACGGTTCAGTAACAACATTTTCAGTGTCACCCGCCAACTCCGCTACAGCCCGGTGGAGACGGCTCTGTCATTGGATATGGCGCTGTTCATCAACGGATTACCCATTGCCACCTTCGAGCTTAAGAATCGGCTCACCAAGCAGACTGTATTGGACGCAGTGGAGCAATATCAAAGGGATCGAGACCCCAAGGAACTACTATTGCAGTTTGGCCGCTGTGCGGTGCATTTTGCGTTGGATGACCGTGAGGTACGCTTTTGTACCCACCTGATTGGCAAGGGATCTTGGTTTCTACCCTTCAACAAAGGTCACAACGACGGGGCAGGTAATCCCCCTAATCCTAACGGCATTGCCACTGACTACCTGTGGAAAGAAGTCCTTACCAAAGAGGGGCTGACCGACATCCTAGAAAACTACGCTCAGATAGTGGAGGAGAAGGACGAAAAGACCGGCAGGAAGAAGCTTAAGCAGGTCTTTCCTCGCTATCACCAGTTGACAGTGGTGCGTCAGCTTTTGGCTACGGCTAAGCAAGACGGAGTGGGGAAACGTTACCTGATTCAACATTCAGCCGGGAGCGGTAAGAGTAACTCCATTGCCTGGCTTGCCCATCAACTAGTAGGACTGGAGCAGGATGGCAAAGCCCTATTCGACTCCATCATTGTCGTGACCGATCGCCAGGTACTAGACCGGCAGATTCGCAACACCATCAAACAGTTTGCCCAAGTCTCCGCCACGGTGGGCCATGCAGAACGCTCCGGCGACCTGCGCCAATTTATCAAAGACGGCAAGAAAGTGATCATCACCACGGTGCAGAAGTTTCCCTTCATCCTCAACGAGATCGGGGACGAACACCGCCAGAGTAAATTCGCCATCGTCATTGACGAAGCCCACTCCAGCCAGGGGGGCAAAACCACTGCCGCCATGAACCGGGTGTTGGAAGGAACAGCCTCCTACAATGTTGCCAACGAGGAGGAAGAAGAAACTACCGAGGACAAGATCAACCGAATCTTGGAGGGACGGAAAATGGTGAGCAACGCCAGCTACTTCGCCTTCACTGCCACTCCTAAAAACAAGACCCTGGAGATATTCGGTCAGCCCGATCCCCAGCCCGATGGTACCGTTAAGCATTACCCCTTCCACAGCTACACCATGAAGCAGGCTATTCAGGAGGGTTTTATTCTCGATGTGCTGAAAAGCTACACCCCCGTGGAAAGCTATTACCGCCTCGCCAAGACGGTAGAGGACGACCCCCTCTTTGATGCCAAGAAAGCCCAGAAGAAACTGCGCCGCTATGTGGAATCCCACCAACATGCGATCCGGGAGAAGACCGAGATTATGGTGGATCACTTCCACACCCAAGTAATCAACCACGGCAAGATTGGTGGGCAGGCTCGGGCGATGGTTATCACCAACGGTATCGGGCAAGCTATCCAGTACTTCCACGCCTTCAAAGACTACCTGCGGGAACGGAAAAGCCCCTACCAGGCGATCGTCGCCTTTTCTGGAGAGCATGACTACGGAGGGCAGAAGGTCACAGAAGCCACCCTCAACGGCTTCCCCAGTAGTCAGATCACCGACAAGATAGAGGAAGACCTTTACCGCTTTCTCATCGTGGCTGACAAGTACCAGACCGGTTACGACCAGCCCCTACTACACACCATGTATGTGGATAAGGCCCTCTCCGGTATCAAAGCGGTGCAGACACTCTCTCGACTTAACCGTGCCCATCCCCAGAAGTACGACACCTTCGTGCTGGATTTCTACAACGATTCAGACACTATCCAATCGTCCTTTGACCCCTATTACCGCACTACCATCCTCAGTAATGAGACCGACCCCAACAAGCTCCATGACTTGAAGGCAGATCTGGACAGCCACCAGGTCTATACACAGGAGCAAATCCAGTATCTAGTGGAGTTGTACCTGAACGGTGCAGATCGGGATAGGCTTGACCCAATTTTGGATGCCTGCGTAGCCGCCTACAACGCAGATCTCGATGAAGACGGACAAGTGGACTTCAAAGGTAAAGCCAAAGCCTTTGTCCGCACCTACGGCTTCCTTGCCTCAATTCTGCCCTACTCCAATGCCGACTGGGAAAAACTATCCATCTTCCTCAACTTCTTGATTCCCAAGTTGCCTGCCCCCAAAGAAGAGGATCTTTCCCGGGGCATCCTAGAGGCGATCGACATGGATAGCTACCGTGTTGAGGTAAAAACTAGTCTGAAGATCGACCTGGCAGATGAGGATGCCGAGATTAAACCTGTGCCAACCGCCGGCGGGGGCAGTAAATCGGAGGCAGACCTAGACCAGTTAAGTAACATCATCAAGACTTTCAACGATCAATTCGGAAACATTAACTGGAAAGACAGTGACAAGATTCGTCGGGTCATCGCTGAGGAGATTCCAGCCAAGGTAGCGGCGGACGTAGCCTATCAGAATGCCATGAGGAACAACGACAAGAGGACTGCCAGGATCGAACATGATGCTGCCCTACAGCGGGTGATGATCGAATTGTTGGCTGACCACACAGAGTTGTTCAAGCAGTTTAGTGATAATCAGTCCTTCAAGAAATGGCTGGGCGACACCATTTTTGGTGCAACCTACCGGGAAAACTGGGAAGCAAGCTGATGTAAAAAGCTTCAGGCATTAGCACTAAATTGGCCCCTGAGCTTCCACCCTATTGGATGAGATTATTCGTCAGCGTAAACAGAACGCCCTCACCTATGAAGCCTATCTACAAGAGCTTGCCACTCTGGTCAAAAAAGTAGAAACAGGGCAGTCCGATGATACTCCCAAGGCGATCGACACTCCTGCCAAGCGTGTCCTTTACAATAACCTAGGACAGGACGAAATCTTGACCCTCAAAGTACACCAGGCAGTAATGAGCAGTAAAAGCGATGGCTTTCGGGGCAATCAAGCTAAGGAAAACCTGATCAAACAAGCTCTATACCAAGTTCTGAATCATGTGGACAGAGTGGAGCAAATTTTTAACATTGTTAAACAGCAGGATGAATACTAGCATCACCACCACTCTGAACTTGGGAGAACTGACCGTTGCCATTACCTACAAAGGGATTAAAAATGTGCATCTAACAGTTCATCCTCCCCAAGGAGAAGTGCGAGTATCGGCACCCTTGACCATGAACCCTGATACAGTGCGAGTCTTTATCATTTCTAAGCTTGCTTGGATCAGACAACAACGTCGTAGGATCCTAGCCCAGGAAAGGGAAGCCCCTAGGGAGTATGTAAACCGGGAAAGTCATCTTGTCTGGGGTCAACGTTACCTGTTGAAAGTGGTTGAGCATCAAGCACCACCAAAGGTAAACCTTGCTCCCAAGACTTTGGAACTTTATGTTCGTCCCCATACTCCCCAGGAGAAGCGCCACCAAGTGATCAGTGAATGGTACCGTCAACAAATTAAAGATGTAGTCCCTGGTCTCATTGCTAAGTATGAGACCGTTATGGGAGTCGAAGTACGTGAATTTGGAGTTAAACGAATGAAGACCCGCTGGGGCACCTGTAACCCTAGGGCTCAGCGTATTTGGCTCAACCTAGAGTTGGCAAAAAAGCCCCTAGCGTGCCTAGAGTACGTGGTAGTTCATGAGATGACCCATCTACTAGAACCTAAGCATAATGACCGCTTCTGGCGATTCATAGATAGCTTTTACCCGCAGTGGCAACACTATAGAGATGAGCTTAACCGCTTACCCCTAGGGTGACATCACTGATAGTCAGCATTGATTTTCTTTATTTTGTCCGGATCATCAATGCCTTGGTTGAATAGGCTGACCTTAAGACAGATGCCGATTATGCGTTCAAACTCTTGAAGTGTCAGAAACTCAGGTTCTTCCTTGATCCTCTTAGCTGTGGATAGGAGGAAAAGTTGTCTTTGTAATGGCATTGATGGGTGACATAGGTGTAGTAAGGATTCTACTGATAGCTGTTCAAACACCTCTACATACTCATAGTTGTAACTGTCATACAGAGCTGCGAGGTTGATTAAACAGCTGACCTGTTCTTCGTCAATGTTAGGTTGTAACCCCTTCTCGATGAACTCTTGCCAATGTTTAGGGTCAGACAGCAAAGACTGAAGCTCTTCGAGTATTCTTCCGGTGCGTAAAGCTGTCACTAGACTGTCTTGATCTAGTTTTCGTAAGTCGCTGTAGTATTGTGCAAAGAGACTACGATCATAGCTTGAGAGTAACTGATAAAATGTGAAAAATTGAATCATACCTGTTAGGAAGTAAAGAAAGAAGAAATAAAGTCAGACTATTTCTTCTTTCTTTGTTCTTTGTCCTGATAGAAGCGCCTTTGTTCTTCAGCGGGCCGGCAGTCAATACTCTGGGTAGAGTCTTTGCTTCTATTATCTCCAGAGGGTTTCTAGCATCCAAATCTGTGTCGTTGTTTATCACCAAGTAGTTCTCGAAGGATCCACCAGCTACTTGCAGGCGCTCTTCCCCTAAAAGCTCCAACAGGATTGACTGTGCCGAGGCTAGATCTTGGCTTTCAGCGGCGGCGTTAAGACGGTTTATATCTGTGTTGGACAGCTCGATACCACTTAAAAGGGTGTCGTACAGTTCGTTGTCCCCGATGACTGTGGACAGATCGCTGACCAAGAACCGAGCTTGAGAACTGATAGGACTTTCCGGGCTGATCAGTTGTCGAACGTAGTCGTCTACTAAGATGTTGACCCTACTGTCTACACTGTCGTAACCGTTCCGCATAACCTGGCTGCTGACTCTCTTAACGTCACGCATGTAGGCGGCGTTCTCTTGTAAATTCTCGAAGTCCTCTGTACTTCCAGAAGAGTAAGCATCGAAGAAACCTTTGAAGAAGTTGTATGCGGGGCTAGCAGATAGTAATCCTTTGTTTTGTCTGCCCGTCAATACTCTGGGTAGAGTCTTTGCTGTAGAAGAGCTGTAACCTTGACTGAACTCAAAGGTTAACTGCGACGCTAAGGTGTCTACCTCTATTGCTCTTCTTTGTTGTTCGGTTAGGTTGTTGTCGGGGTCAACGCCGCCCCAATTAATACCTAAATTGTCAGAACTCAGCGCCCCTAGCTGTAGTACACTCATGTGCTGCAGGGCGTAGGTGGATCTAACCTTGGCTTGGTTCATGTAGCCGAGGTTCTCTTCTAGCATGGATCCTAGGGTTATCAACGTCTCCTGGATGCTCGCGTAGGCTTCCTTATCCTTTGTACTAACTGTGTAGAGGTCAAGCTCCGCTTGGGTTAGCAGCTGGGCGTAGTGCGCTTCCAGCCTGGTCGTGTCCTGCATCCCCGTTGCTACCGTCACACGGTTCAACCCCGGGTCCATCTGAGTTTGAGTCTCGACTAGACTAAAAATAAATTTTTCCGGTTAAGCATGTTTTTTTTGAGAGCGTAACTATACTTGCTTTGGACGAGATTTTCCAATGTTTGCTATGGTCAGTTTTGCCTTGATAGCCAGATATAAATTGCAGGTATGCAAAGGCTCATCAATCATACTGACAATGCGAGCTAAATATTACAGATTCTGATTAAAAAGTTACCCCCCTACCCTTTTGTTCAACTTTATGGGGAGCTTCTTTAACTCTTTACTGCTGTCCTTTAACCTTATAAACATTACCATGGAAATATTTACACGGCACAACTCCACTCCCCACACTGAACCACAACATATCAATGGTGAAGAAACAAAGAATAAACGAAGTCTTCCTCCAGTGTTCAAAGCACAGAAATCAAAGAAGGAACAACATCGTCATTGCAAACATGGCTCCATCAGTGCTTTGTCAAAAGTTATTGATCAGGCAAAGGTGTTTACCAAGATTAACTTTTTCACATGGAAGCAGACCAAGGACGGCTACTTATACTTAGAGCGTGACGATGACGATGACGACGTTCAGAGTCTATTCGATCTTCTAGATGAGAGTGGAATATTCGACTTTCATGTGACCAATGTTCAAAAAAAGATTATCTATCAACATCAAGTTAGTAAATTTTTGTCCAACGGGTGGAGGCTATATGCTAACGGTTACTTTGCTCGTAAAGGAGAAGTAGAGATTCATCATCTTGATGCAAATAAGCAAAATAATGATCCTCGTAACTTAAGGTATGTAAGTCCGGGCTTAAACTATCTTTGTGCTAGGGCGATCAAGCACGAATATACGGGAGAGGATATACCGGATAACGTGACAGAAAGTTATGAAGAAGCGGAGTATCTAGTAAAACTGACTTTCAAACGCTACCTAAAACGCCTGGGTTATTCTATGAATAAGTCAGAAAGAGATTTCCTACTGAGCTTGAAGTGGAATATAGCAAGGAAGATTTTGCAACATTGGCAACCACCAGCTCAAGTTACTGAACTAATTGAAAAGTTAGTCCAGGAGTGAGGCTATGGCGGACTTGTTGGGTAACCCAAAGCGGATAACTTTGGTCTTAATTGGTATCTGATGAACATAATAGAGCTTCTTCAAAGCTACATTAGGTGGATTATTTTCAAATGTTGGGGACTGTAAATTAATTTGTGTAAAAGCAAAAATACAAATTAACCCATTTCACCAAGGAGGCAATGATGGCAAGGAAGAAAAAAGAGGATACCGTAGCCGATAAATTAATGGATGAACTGTTAAAGG
>NZ_JADEWJ010000269.1:0-5374 GCF_015207725.1 Synechocystis sp. LEGE 06083 | reverse complement strand
GAATTTGATTATGCTTACCTCGGGCCGTTGGATTTACGCCTGGGCAAATTTGGCGAAGTGGCTTTTTTCCATTGGTCTAGTCATACTTTGCTGGTGACGGATACCCTGTTGGTTTTATCGGAAAATCCCCCCCCGGTCTTGGAACTAGACCCCACTCCCCTAATGTTCCATGCCAGGGATAAGGCTGGCGATCGCCCGGAAGATAATCTCGCCAATCGGGCTAAGGGGTGGCAACGCATTTGTTTATTTGCTCTCTATTTTCAAGCTAGTACCCTAGAAGTACCTAATTGGAACCAGGTGTGGCAAGAAGCAAAACAAGTTGGCGATCGCCGTCGGGAGAATTATTTTGGTTTATATCCATTTCGGTGGCGGAGGGATTGGCAGAGCACTTTTCAAACTCTGTGGGGAGGCGGCAAAGTACGAGTAGCCCCCATTTTGCAAGAGCTAATCCTCAACCGGGAACCGGAAGCCGTCTGGCAATGGGTAGAAAAAATTGCCAGTTGGCCAGTAGAAACTCTTATTCCCTGTCACTTTTCTGCGCCGGTGGTTACCAATGGAGAACAAATCCGCCAAGCCTTTAGCTTTTTGCAAAAGTCTTCCTCTAATAATGAAGAGTCATTACCCCAAGAAGATCGGCAAATTCTGCAACGCATTGATCAATTCCTAGTGCGTTGGCGCATTACCCCACCACCGGCTAGTAAACGTGAATAAACTATAAAAGATTAGCGAGAATTTACAATGAATTATAGAAACTACATTACGATTGAACCCAATAAACGAGGAGGTAAACCTTGTGTACGCGGCTTGCGTATCACTGTTTATGAAGTTCTCGAATATCTAGCTTCTGAGATGACTGAGGCGGAAATTCTCGAAGATTTTCCCGATTTGACCCGAGAAGATTTAAAGGCTTGTATTGCTTATGCAGCTGACCGTGAAAGTCGATTGATGATTTCTCCCCTGTCTGCATGAAATTATTATTTGACGAAAATCTCTCTCCCAAATTGCCCATTCAATTGGGCGATCTTTTTCCTAATTCTCTTCATGTACGAGATGTTGGAATGGAGGCAACAATTGATCCTAGCGTTTGGGATTACGCAAAAAATAATGACTTAATGATTGTCTCTAAAGATGCAGATATGCACGATCTTAGTCTGGTGTTTGGTAGTCCTCCCAAAGTTATTTGGCTTCGATTAGGAAACTGCTCGACTTTACAAGTTGAAAATTTACTACGTCGAGAATTTAGCATGATTAAATTATTTTATGAAGATAAAAATTCATCTTTGCTCGCCCTTTCATAGTCAGATAAGTACGTGGTCTTAAACAACTCCACAAATAATAAATCATTCTCTACAATGAGATATGAGGTGGATCTTTAAAGTCCACTTTGCCCTCATTATCTGTATGTTGTCTGACCAAAGAGAATCTGCATGGACCCAATAAAAGACAGCCATAAAATTTTTAAAAGTCTTGCAGAAAAATATGGAAATAAGAATATATCTCATAGAGTTCAAGTCGCAGATTTTTTAAAGATCTTCTTGAAGCAACAGGAGGTTTGATAATTGTTGATTTTTTAGACGTGGAAAACTGGGATGTCATTGAAAGTTTTTCCTTTGATGAGAAGTCGGAGATTCTTACCCTTGTTTTATTCCGATCGCCAATTTCGTCGGCTGGTTTCCCATGGCGATCGCCGTTTATTTTGATTGAGCCGTAAACCTTTGGATTGCTTCCAGGCGAGAGGGCATCAATATGCATTCCTCCAGCAGTGAAAAATTCAAACCTGGAAGTAATTTACTGGTGGGAATTTCTTGATAGTGATCGCCTTCTAGAGAGTAAATGGAGAACTTTTTATCCTGCCACATCCAAACTTCCTGAATACCCAACCGTTGATACTTTTCAAGCTCTTTCGGAGTACCACTGGTGACATTCACCTCAATTGCCAAATCAGGATGTTCCTTTTTTTCGCCAAGGTAATAGGATTCATCCGGCTCAAACGATACCAATTTCTCCCTTGATTCACGGGTTGCACTACCGGCTGGGAAAAATTCAATACTCTGGGAGAACAAATAATATTCAATCAAAAATCCGATTATGGTTTTGATGGATTCGTGATATTCTCCCAAGGTCATGAACTCAATTACTCCGTCAAAATAGGTAGTACGCAGCCCTGAGCGCTGTTCCATCACTGCTTGAATCGTCTTAAAATCTTCCCAACTGTGACGACCGGGTAGGATAAAATTTTGACTTTCACTGAGAGTTAAAGGAGAAGTGGCAACGGTCATGGGGACGGCCCTCGGCTTGGGCTACACAAATGCTACAGTCTCTATGTTAATCGCCCTTGGAGTGAAAGGCTTATCCCGTAACGTGTCCCTGGGAAATCGTCCCATTATCTCTTCTGTAACCCTCTAGAAGGAGGCCAATTTCTGCTAGAGCAAGCCTTTTGGACAATAGACATAAGCTATGACCACCGCCGATCGCCTTTTGCAACTGCGCCAACAACTCCAAAAAGCTAGCTACGCCTACTATGTGCTAGATGCACCGATTATGGAGGATAGCGTTTATGACCAGCTTTACCGGGAACTACAAAAACTAGAGGCAGAAAACCCGGAGCTCATTACCCCCGACAGTCCAACCCAACGGGTGGGGGAACAACCCGCTAGCCAATTCTCCGCCGTTACCCACAATATTCCCCTCTACAGCCTGGAAAATGCCTTTAACGTCCAGGAACTACAGCAGTGGCAGGAACGTTGGCAACGCATTGCCCCAACCATTGAAAAAGCTGAATACGTCTGTGAGCTCAAAATTGACGGCTCGGCGATCGCCCTGACCTATGAAAATGGTTTGTTGGTGCGGGGAGTAACCAGGGGAGACGGCACCACCGGGGAAGAAATTAGCCAAAATATTAAAACCATTCGTTCCATTCCCCTGAAATTGAATTTGGATAATCCGCCCCCGACGGTGGAAGTGCGAGGGGAAGCCTTTTTGCCCCTGGAGGAATTTAATCGCATCAATCAAGAACGGGAAGCTCAGGGAGAAAGCCTATTTGCCAATCCCCGCAACGCCGCCGCCGGCACCCTCCGCCAATTGGATTCCAAAATTGTCCACCAAAGACGCTTACAATTTTTTGCCTACACCCTCCATTTACCAGGGCAAGAAGAACAAATCCAAAGTCAATGGCAAGCTTTGGAATATCTCAAAAAAGCTGGTTTTATGGTTAATCCCCATTGTCAGCTTTGTGAAGATTTAGATGGAGTAGTGGCATATTTTGAAGACTGGGAAGGGGCTCGCCAGCGCTTACCCTATATGACTGATGGGGTAGTAGTGAAAATTAATCAGTATCCACTGCAAAGCGAGTTGGGATTTACCCAAAAATTTCCCCGCTGGGCGATCGCCTTAAAATATCCCGCCGAAGAAACTCCCACTGTGGTCAAAGCCATTGAAGTCAATGTGGGCCGCACCGGCGCAGTCACCCCCCTAGCAGTGATGGAGCCAGTACAGTTAGCGGGCACAACGGTACAACGGGCTACCCTGCATAACCAAGACCGCATCCGAGAATTGGACATCCGGGTGGGAGACACGGTAATTATTCGCAAAGCGGGGGAAATTATCCCCGAAGTGGTGCGGGTAATGACAGAATTGCGCCCGGAAAATACCACTCCCTACATTTTTCCTTCCCATTGCCCCGCCTGTGGTTCCCCCTTGGTGCGCCCATTGGAAGAAGCCGTCACCCGTTGTGTCAATAGTTCCTGTTCCGCCATTTTGCAAGGCAGTTTAATCCACTGGGCTAGCCGCAATGCGCTGGATATTCAAGGTTTGGGGGAAAAGGTTGTGATTACGCTCTTGGAAAATCGGTTAGTCAACTCCATTGCTGATTTGTACCGTTTACAGGAAGAGCAATTATTGGCATTGGAACGCTTTGCCCAAAAATCCGCCGAAAAATTAGTTACTGCCATTGCAGCTAGTAAAAATCAACCCTGGAGCCGCATTTTATTTGGTTTGGGTATCCGCCATGTGGGGCAAGTGAACGCCAAATTACTCAGCCAACAGTTTCCCACCGTGGAAAAACTGAGCCAAGCCAGCATTCCCGACCTGGAAGGGGTCTATGGCATTGGCCCAGAAATTGCCGAAGCAGTGGTTAATTGGTTCAGGAATCCTGGCAATCAACAATTGATTCAGCATTTACAGGAGCTGAGGTTAGTATTGGCAGACCAAGGTATTGATCAGACTAAAACTGACAGCGGCAAATTAAGGGGCAAAACCTTTGTGTTAACCGGAACTTTACCCAATCTCAGTCGCACAGAAGCTCAGGAATTAATTGAGCAGAGCGGCGGCAAAGTAACCAGCAGTGTAAGTGCCAAAACTGATTATGTTCTATTGGGGGATAAGCCCGGTAGTAAGGCCACCAAGGCGGAAAGTTTAGGGATTAAATTACTATCGGAGGTAGAATTTTTACAATTGTTGGAGCCATAGGCAAATAGTCTGGTTTAAACAACATTGCGATGGGAGAGCAAGCAAAGTTGACCTAATCTCGGCACTATTTTAGGGGGCTCCATAGACTACAACAGCACTGTTATTGCTTCCTAGCAGGTCAGCTTAGATAGGTGTAGCGTCGTAAACTTTGCTCATAATCTTCCAACAGCCGTCGAGATTCCTCTAGGGTAATCTGCCCATTACTGAGGGCTAATTCCGTATGACGCCGCAGACCCTCGAGTAAATCATCGGAATCGTACTGGACATAACCTAAAACTTCGGTCATGGTATCCCCCCGCACCACCGACTCGATCTGATAACCCTGGGGAGTGGTGGCAATATGAACTACATTGATATCGCCAAATAAGTTGTGCAAATTACCCATAATTTCTTGGTAAGCACCGACTAAGAACATGCCTAAATAGTAAGGATTACCATCATTTTCTAGGGGGTGAACTTCCAGGTAGGGCTTGACATCCCACAGGTCAATAAAGCGGTCAATTTTGCCGTCACTGTCACAGGTTAAATCGGCTAAAATTACCCTTTGACTGGGCTTTTCATTGAGGTGATGAATGGGCAAAATGGGAAAAAGTTGATCCAAAGACCAGGATTCCGGTGCTGATTGAAAAACCGACAAATTAACGTAGTAAATATCGGTCATTATTTTATCTAACGCCTGAAAATCTTCGGGAATATACTCCAACTGTCTAGTGATTTCAAAAATTTTACGGCAACAAGCCCAGTGAATTTGTTCTGCCTGCCCCCGTTCAGTCAAGGTTAAATAACCAAAGTTAAAGAGACTGCTAGCCTCGGCTTTTAATTGCAGAGCGTCATGGTATTGCTCTTGGTATTGTGCTGTTGTAATAGTTTCGTAACATTCCCACAGATTTCTCAGCAGGGGATGGGC
>NZ_JADEWJ010000268.1:0-5375 GCF_015207725.1 Synechocystis sp. LEGE 06083 | reverse complement strand
GGTGCAGATTGTGGTGGGAACCCCAGGGCGAGTTATTGATTTAATTGAGCGCAAAAAACTGAAATTGGAAACCATCCAATGGGTGGTGCTCGATGAAGCGGACGAAATGCTGAGCATGGGCTTCATTGACGATGTGAAAACTATCCTGCGTAAAACTCCTCCTACCCGTCAGACGGCTTGTTTTTCCGCCACCATGCCCCGGGAAATTAAAGAGTTGGTCAACCAATTTTTGAATGATCCCTCCCTAGTGACCGTCAAACAGACCCAATCCACCCCCACCCGCATTGAGCAACAGCTTTACCACGTGCCCCGGGGTTGGTCTAAGGCCAAAGCGTTGCAACCGATTTTGGAAATGGAAGATCCGGAATCCGCCATTATCTTTGTGCGCACCAAACAGACCGCCGCTGACCTGACCAGTCGTTTGCAAGAAGCGGGCCATAGCGTGGATGAGTACCACGGTAACCTGAGCCAGTCCCAACGGGAGCGCTTGGTGCATCGTTTCCGGGATGGCAAAATTAAGCTGGTGGTGGCCACGGACATCGCGGCCCGGGGCTTAGATGTGAACAACCTCAGCCATGTGGTTAACTTTGATTTGCCCGATAATGCTGAAACCTATATTCACCGCATTGGCCGCACCGGTCGGGCTGGTAAAACCGGCAAGGCGATCGCCCTAGTGGAACCCATTGACCGTCGTTTACTGCGCTCCATCGAAAACCGTCTCAAACAACAGATCGAGGTTTGTGCGATCCCCAACCGTTCCCAGGTGGAAGCCAAACGCATTGAAAAACTCCAAGAACAACTCAAGGAAGCCCTTGCCGGTGAACGGATGGCCTCGTTCTTACCCCTGGTGCGGGAACTGAGCGATGAGTATGATGCCCAGGCGATCGCCGCTGCGGCTCTGCAAATGATTTATGACCAGAGTTGTCCCCATTGGATGAAAACCGATTGGGAAGTACCTGAAGTCGACTTCAACAAGCCCGTTCTGCGTCGTAACCGTGGTGGTGGCGGTGGTCAAAATAAAGGTGGTGGTGGCTACCAAGGTAAACCGGGTAAACCCCGTCGCTCCAGTGGTGGCCGTCGCCCTGCCTACAGCGATCGCCAACAGTAAACAGTGGTCAGATCGGCTGGTTGAAAAAAACGAAGCTGGGTTAATGACTCGCTAAAAAAATCACTCCTCCAGAATGTGAATCCTGGGGGAGTTTTACTGTGACCAATGATTGACTCCCAGGGGAGAAATTGACTAACCCATGGCTAGGGATAAAAAGCGAGTTGGGGTAAGCCCAAGGATTCTTCCCAACCCATCATTAGGTTTAGGCATTGCACCGCCTGCCCTGCCTGGCCTTTGACCAAATTATCAATGGCGGAAAGAACAATGACCCGCCCAGTGCGGGGATCCACTTCAATGCCGATGTAGCAAAGGTTAGTGCCCCAGGCCCATTTGGTTTGGGGGTAAACCCCGTGGGGCAGAATTTTCACAAAGGGGGAAGCCCTATAAAAAGCACTGTAAATAGTGATCAGATCATCCCGCACTAACCCCGGATCCCTTAGGGTGGCATAAACGGTGGCTAAAATACCCCGCACCATGGGGATCAAGTGGGGGGTGAACTGGACTTGCAACTCCGTACCAGCTAAATCACTGGCAATCTGCTCAATTTCAGGGGTGTGGCGGTGTTTAGCCACCCCATAGGCTCCCAAGGATCCTTCTGCTTCGGCTAGGAGCATGTTAACTTTGGCTTCCCTTCCTCCCCCAGAAGTGCCGGATTTGGCGTCAATGATGGCGGTTTCAGGCACAATGAAACCCTGTTTGAGCAACGGGGAAAGGGCCAGCAAACTAGCGGTGGGGTAACATCCGGGGCAACCAATTAGTTGGGCATCCTTAATGGCATCCCGATACAATTCCGGCAGGCCGTAAACAGCTTGGTTATTGGTGGTTTGATCCTGGCGATCTTTTTTGTACCATTCCGTGTAGGTGTTGAGGTTACGGAAACGGTAGTCCGCCGACAGGTCTAAAACTTTACAACCTTTGGCCAATAATGCCGGGGCCATGTCACAGGCCAAACCGTTGGGCAAACCAAGGAATACCGCATCACAACGGTCGGCGATCGCCTCTAGGTCAATGGGTTCAATGGTGAGATTTACCCGGTGGGTTAAATGGGGATAAAGGTCACTGTAGGGCTTCCCTGCGCTACTGTGCCCCGCTAGGTAGGTTAATTCCACCTGGGGATGTTCTAAAAGTAAACGTACTAACTGAATGCCGCCATAGCCCGATGCGCCAATGATACCGACTCTAGTTTTTTCATTCCCCATGGTTCTCAAGTCTCAAATAATGCCAATAGATTGGTGAAATTGGTGTGTTGGCTGAATTCTAATATCAAAATTGCCCAATGGCGAACTTGATCCCTGGTTTTGCCAAGATTTTTTCTGGGATCTCCCTGCCTGGATAAATTGCTGGACTCCCCTGGGGAACGGTCAACTTTGCGTACAATGGCTAGACGGGGGTTAAGCCCCACCATTAAAGGGTTTAACTCTGTCCTACTTTGCGTCTTTTCTCCCATGGGTTACATCGCCGTCGTTGATTATGATATGGGCAATCTCCACTCCGTCTGTAAGGGTTTGGAGAAAGTGGGGGGCAATCCCCTCGTCACGAACCAGGCCCACGTTATTGATGCTGCCACGGCCATTGTTCTGCCGGGGGTAGGTTCCTTTGATCCGGCGGTGCAACATTTACGGGAAAGGGGCTTGGAAGATGTGCTCAAAAAGGCGATCGCCAAGGGGACTCCTTTTTTGGGGATTTGTTTAGGTTCCCAACTGCTATTTGACAGTTCCGAAGAGGGCCAGGAAAAAGGGCTCGGCATTATCCCTGGACAAGTCAAACATTTCCGTTCTGAGCCGGGACTAACTATTCCCCACATGGGCTGGAATGGGCTGGAATTAAATCAACCGGATTTATGCCTCTGGCAAGCTTTGCCCCCGGACCCCCAGGTGTATTTTGTCCACTCCTACTACATGGCTCCCCTTGATCCCCAGGTAGTTGCCGCTAGCACCACCCACGGCAGTCAGACCATCGCGGCGGCGATCGCCAAAGATAATGTGATGGCAGTGCAATTCCACCCGGAAAAGTCCTCTACCCTGGGACTAAAAATTTTGGCTAACTTCGTTCAGAAGGTGCTCTGAGCAATATTTGGCCTTACCAAGTCTCGTGGTTGGTCACAGTTGCCTGTAATTTTTCCAACACCTCCGTTACAGGAATTTCTCCCAATTCCCCCGAAGCCCTGGTGCGGATATTGAGGACATTGGCCTCGACTTCCTTCGCTCCCACCACCGCCATAACTGGGATTTTTTGCTTTTCCGCATTGCGAATCATTTTCCCTAGGCGATCGCCACTGGTATCCACTTCGGCCCGCAAACCAAGGGCTTGCATTTGTTTGACCACTGACTGGGCAAAGGGTAAAAACTCATCACTCACCGCCAGCAAACGCACCTGAATAGGGGCTAACCAGAGGGGAAAATCCCCTGCATACTCTTCAATCAAAATGCCAATTAACCTTTCTAGGGAACCAAAGGGAGCGCGGTGAATCATCACAGGTCGTTGACGGGAACCATCGGCGGCAATGTATTCCAAATCAAACCGCTCCGGCAAGTTGTAATCTACCTGCACGGTGCCCAGTTGCCATTCCCGTTCCAGGGCATCTCGGAAAATGAAATCCAGTTTAGGACCGTAGAAAGCCGCTTCCCCTGGAGCTTCAAAGTAATCCATCTCCAATTCCTGCACTGCCCGACGGATGGCCCCCTGGGCTTTGTCCCATGCATCATCGGAGCCAATGTATTTATCGGACTCTGGATCCCGGAAAGAGAGGCGGGCTTTAAAATTCTTCAGTTGCAAACTCTTGAACACGGTCAGAATCAAATCGACCACGCTCAAAAATTCCGCATCCAACTGATCCGGGGTGACAAATAAATGGGAATCATCCACCGTAAAACCCCGCACCCTGGTTAATCCCCCCAGTTCCCCCGATTGCTCGTAGCGATAGACGGTGCCGAATTCCGCTAACCGTAGGGGCAAATCCCGATAGGAGCGCAGTTCACTCTTGTAAATTTGGATATGGAAAGGACAGTTCATCGGTTTGAGCACAAAGCCAATTTCCTGGGCTGCTTCCTCCGCTGATTCCGCCATCATGGGGAACATATCTTCATGGTATTTTTGCCAGTGCCCCGATTGTTTGAACAAGTCTACCCGGGCAATGTGGGGGGTAACTACGGACAAATAACCCCGCTTAACTTGTTCCTGTTTGAGAAAATCCTCCAAAATGGTGCGAATAATTGTGCCTTTGGGAGTCCAGAGGGGTAAACCGGGGCCTACGGGGTCGGAAAAGATAAATAGTCCTAATTCTTTACCAAGTTTACGGTGGTCCCTTTTGAGGGCTTCTTCCTTGCGCCGTTGATATTCTGCCAACTGTTCTGGGGTTTCCCAAGCAGTGCCATAAATTCTTTGCAGTTGGGCTTTATTGGCATCTCCCCGCCAGTAAGCTCCCGCCACACTTTCGAGGGCGATCGCCTTGGGGTTAATCTCCGCAGTATTTTCTAAATGGGGCCCGGCACAGAGGTCCCACCATTGATCCCCCAGATGGTAAAGGGTGATGGGCTCATGGATACTGGCAAGGATTTCCAATTTGTAGGGTTCTTGGATCGCCTCAATCCTTTGTTTGGCCTCCTCTCGACTGAGTTCTTCCCGCATCACCGGCAATTTTTTATTAATTATCTTCACCATCTCCTTCTTGATTGCCTTCAAATCCGCCTCGGTGAAGGGTTCTTCCACATCAAAATCGTAGTAAAAGCCCGTCTCTGTCCAGGGGCCAATGGTTACCTGGGCTTTAGGAAAGAGTTTCTGTACCGCCATGGCCATGATGTGGGAGGTGGTGTGGCGGATTTTTTTGAGATTTTCCGACTCACTGGTGCGGGGTAAGGCGATGGTATCGGGGGAAACGGGGGGTTTGGCCATGGATGATGTTTACAAAAAATGTTCAAACGAAGGAATTTAGCCCCCTCCCATGATACTTGATCTGCTCCCGCCCCCCATCGTTCTGGGCATTGCGGCTCGATTAGGGGGAGGATGTCGCCCATGGGAAAAGGTTATAATCCAAGGCGTTTGTTTTCCTTCATGCCTGGTTTTGCCGTGTCCTACGCCATTGATTTTGGTACAACCAATACCGTCATTGCCCGCTGGAATGAAGTAACCCGTCAAGGAGAGTTAATTGACTTGCCCTCCCTGAGTCGTCCCCTAGGGGATAGTGGCCCCTTGCTTCCCAGTTTGCTCTATGTGGAAAATGCGGCCCTCGGCCAGGTGGCGATCGCCAGGGAAGTGATGGATCAAGGCC
>NZ_JADEWJ010000267.1:0-5398 GCF_015207725.1 Synechocystis sp. LEGE 06083 | reverse complement strand
GAGCAGTAAAACTGTTGCCCCTGCCCCTGTCCCCGCTAAACCTCCGGTCTTAGAGGCGATCGCCGCTCCGGCCCAAACTGTAACCAGTCCAGTCGTTTCCTTTCCCCCTAGCCCCGACCCAGTATTACCCTTGGAAGAACCGGCCCCGCCCCCGGCAATGGCAAATACTTCCTTTGAGCAACCGGAAGAGCATCCTCCCGTTGACCCTGAACCCCAACTTGACTTTGCCCCCAAGCAATCGCCGGAGACTCCTGAATTACCTCTACCTCTGCCTGTAGAAACCGAACCAGAGCCTTCTGAGCCCGCCATGGCCAGCGCAGGAGCAACGGATTTGCCCGAAGGCCCCATGGACTTTTCCGAAATTATTGCCCGCAGTAACTTAGAGCTCAAACGATTGGGCTGGACCAGTGAACAGGGACGCAATTATCTGCTGCAAACCTACGGCAAACGATCCCGCCAGTTACTGTCCGATGAACAGTTGATTGAATTTTTAGCTTATTTGGAACAACAGCCCACCCCATAAAGGAAATGAGCAGAAAAAACCTAGTATCTCCATCGGTTGCCATTGGATACTAGGTCTATATTGCTTGCTGTGTATTTTAGACAGAGCGGAAGAACTAACTTGCCAAAACTTTTTCCCCTTTTTCTGCCGTTGTCACAAGGGAAGGAACGACTTGTTCCTGTTGCTGGTTGTTAAGGTAATCCTTTAACTGTTCGCCAATTTCTTGTCGGACAATTTCCCGATATTGCATGAAATGTTCGTTATGGGCGCAGAGGGTGATGTAATGCTCAAACACGGCTGGGTTATGGCGAAGAATACCAAAGGCATGGTGCCAAAAACGCCACCGGGTATCCCGTTTAAAGCCTTGCCGCCAGACCACGATCGCCAAAGCTTTCAGATCAATTAAACTGGGCAACTTAGCTGGGGCTTTACATTTAGGCGCACCCAATTTGAGGAAACAACGGTAGTTGCGGTCTAGATAACCGTGGGGATCATATAACTCCCAAAAGGCTTCTACGTATTCATTGGCAATGTCCTCCAGGGGCCGGGTGGGAACAAAGTTCATTAACGTAGTCTGGTTAATATTGCCCTTGCTCTCATCCAGCAGACGATTTTCCCGTTTCAGTCGGTGCCACAGCGCAGTATTGGGCAAAGCCTGGAGCATGGCAAAGGTGGTGGTGGGAATGGCAGTCTGTTCGGCAAAGCGGACAATGCGATCGCCAGCGCCCTGTTTTTCCCCATCAAAGCCAATGATGAAGCCTGCCATGGGTCGCAGACCAGCCTTGATGATTTTATCGACGGAATCCGCCAGGGAATTACGGGTATTTTGGAATTTTTTGGTGAACTCCAAGCTTTCTTCGTCGGGGGTTTCTATACCGAGGAACACCGCATCAAAGTAACATTCCACCATTAAATCCATCATTTCTTGGTCATCGGCCAAGTCAATGGAAGCTTCAGTGTTGAAACGGAAAGGATATTTATGCTCCGCCTGCCAAACCTTGAGTTCCTTCAGCAGTAATTTCACATTGCGCTTATTGCCGATGAAGTTGTCATCCACCATAAACACCGATCGCCGCCAACCCAACTCATAAAGATAATCCAATTCCTTAAGTAGCTGGGCCGGGTCTTTGGTGCGGGGCTTGCGACCGTAGAGCACAATGATGTCGCAGAATTCACACTGGAAGGGGCAACCCCGAGAAAACTGCACCGACATGGAATCATAGGCGTCCAATTCCAACAGGTCGTAACGGGGAATGGGGGTGGTGGTGACATCGGGTTTTTCTTCCGCCCGGATAATGCCTTGGCGTTCTCCCCGCTCTAGGGCCTCTACGAACATGGGTAGGGTTATTTCCCCCTCATCCAAAATCAGAAAATCCGCCCCGGCATTTTTTACTTCATCGGGCACCGAAGTCGCAAAGGGCCCCCCCACGGCTACCAATTTTCCGTGGGCTTTGGCGGCTTTGATATTTTCCACCATGTCATCCCGTTGCACGATCATGCCGGAGATGATGACCACGTCTGCCCAGTCCCACTCATCTTCTCTTACATTGCGGACATTGCGGTCCACCAGCTTAAACTCCCATTCCTGGGGGAGAATACCCGCCACGGTGATCAACCCGAGGGGAGGTAATAAAACCTTCCGACCCACTAGCTCCAGAATTTTCTCGTAGGACCAGAAAGTAGGGGGAAACAACGGATAGATTAATAGGGCGCGCATGGCTTCTCGCTAAGGGAAGATTTATGTTAAAAAAATCTAGAAATTGATTAGGTATGGGGTTAACTTTAGCTAAAGCTAGCACACCCTCGCCAGGAAGTACCCGAAAGCCAGACTGTTGGCATAGATAAATCCTATGGTTAACCATGGTTATTGCCTAGGCCGCTCCCTCTTCTCCGTCGCTGTGGTGGGAGCATTGTCATTGGTTTTTCCCCTGCCCCTGCCGGGCCAAGACATGGTGGACAGTGATCGTTCCCTACCCTTGATGGGTGACCATCCCCTGGAGGAAAGGCTAATTGATGGCATGGATGAGGGCATCAAAAAAAACTACCGGGGGGCGATCGCCATTTTTACGGAGTTAATTCTGCTGGATCCAAGCTATGCCGATGCCTATTTTAATCGGGGTATTGCCAGGGCCAGGATAGCTGATTACCAAGGGGCGATCGCCGACCATAGCCAGGCCATTGCCCTAAACCCCCAATTGGCGGAGGCCTACAAAGCCAGGGGAAAAATTTATTGGCAATTAGGCGATCAAAGCCAAGCCATGGCTGACATGGAAACGGCCTTGGCCCTTTTCTCCGCCCAGGAAAATATTGTTAGCCAACGGGAAACCTGGGAACAATTACAAACATGGCGCGGTAATCCTTAATTGACCTCAAGATTTTTTCGCTTACCAAGAAGAGCTAGGGAAGATTAAAACACTATTGTCAAGGAGAGTTAGGGAGATTTGATTGCCAGAACTCAATTTCCCCAACAGGTTCTCAAGCCCGTGGATAAACTTTTAATTACTCCTACCAACGTCCTAATTTCAAGGGATTTCGGCAATTTTTCTGTTGATTTGAGTGGGGCCTTTTTAAAGCAGTTTGCAGAGCTGTCCTGGTTTCCAGACCATTAACTTGAGTTAAACAAAGTTAAGTTTTATGGCATTTTCCTTTCCCTCCAAATACCCTTGCTAAGATGGCGGGAAAGCCGGGTTTCTAGTCCCATGGTGGCTTTTCTGTTGAGTATAAGGTAAGCATAAATACCTAAAAATGAGACATTTTTGTGACGCTTGGATTGAAGAATGGTGTGAAGCCAACGGTTGGACAGATTTGTTCATGGAAAGACTCAATTACTATTGGGCTTTTCCCCCTGGAGCTGTCATGCCGGAGCCAATTCCTGGCAAAATTCTCCGTGCCATTAAACTAGAAAAAGGTCTTTGCGAAGAGGAAAAAGCTTGGTTAACCGCCGCTGTAGCCGTTTCTGCTTTGGCGATCGGTTCTGCTTTTTTGCTCAGAAATCCCATGCCTGTAGTATTGGCCTTTGCCTTTGATGCGGTGACGGCAGGGCGTTTGGAAATGGAAGAAATCTGAGAAATTTGAGAAAATTAGTCCATTGCCTGCAATATCAAACACTCTGATTGGAGTGACTAAGCAACATTTATGGCCGATTCCATCATCCCAGACTCTAATGAGCAGAATTATGCCGAACTGGCCCACCAATGTCAGAATTTGGCTAGCCAAGTCCAGAGCCTCAGCCAACGGGTGGAAAACCTGGAAAGCAAACTGACCTTAATCCCAGACATTGAGCGCTATGGCAAGTTACAGGAATGTTTGATGGCCAAGGACTTCAAAAGGGCAGACCACGAAACCACCCGCATTATCCTCGAAACCCTCAATCGTAATCGGGATAATCTGAGCCCAGAAACTTTGTCTGCTCTGCCCTGTACGGTTTTAACGGTAATTGATCGCCTGTGGCGGACCTATAGCGATGATCGCTTCGGTTTTAGCCGTCAATTGGAAGCTTATCAAAAAGTAGGCGGTAACACTGATACTCTCCGGACCCAAGACCGCAAAGTGATGGGTGCCTTTGCCCAAGAAGTGGGTTGGGTGCAGGAAGGAAAGCTTCGTTTTGAGGAATATGACCAATGGGATTTTTCCCTCAACGCTCCAGTGGGTAGCTTCCCGGCGATTTGGTGGAAGTCTCCCTATGGCTTAAAAATGGTGACTTTTTTCTTCATTCGTTTGTTTGAATGTAACGGTTAGGTCAAGAATTTGGCCCTATCTATTTTGCAGTTGGGAGGAAAACGGCGATCGCCAAGTTTTACCTTACTTGTGGAATTGCTTTACTGAATAAGGCTGGAGGTTATCTCATTTTGCCAAAATTTACGGGCAGGTTTGCCTAAATACAAGTTCTTAGGGCTTCAATGTCAGCGGCGACAATTTTATCGAGATTGCGGGTAATTTTGCCAATGTCCCAATGCCACCAAGCAATCACTAGCAAGGCGTCAATCACTTCGTCTGTGAAGCGTTGACGGAGCAAGCGGGCGGGATTTCCCCCCACAACGGTGTAGGGCAAAACGTCCTTGGTAACAACGGATTTGGCGGCAATAATGGCCCCGTCTCCTACCTGTACCCCTGGCATAATCACTGTTTTATAGCCGATCCAGACGTCGTTGCCAATGACCGTATCCCCTTTGTGGGGCGGTTCTTCCTCTGGTGCCACCGTTTGCCAACCATTGGCAAAAATTGCAAAGGGATAGGTGGAAAACCCTTCCATGGCATGGTTAGCCCCATTCATAATAAATTTTACGCCCCTGGCTAAGGCGCAGAACTTGCCAATAATTAGGCGATCGCCAACGAAGGGAAAATGGTAAAGAACATTGCGCTCAAAATTTTCTGAATCTTCGGGATCATCGTAATAGGTGTAGTCTCCAATGATGATATTGGGATTAGAAACCGTATTTTTAATAAAACAAACCTGGGGAAACCCCACCATGGGGTGCTTGTTTTTGGGGTCTGGCCCGTACATTACTTTTGACTCCCAAAAGTTCTATAGCATCGACTAATTGACTATTTGTTTTGTTACCCCGGATATTAGATTTCCATTGCCGCCAAATCAGCCAAGGTTTCCTGGGCGGCGACTTCATCCACAATGCTAATGGCAAAGCCGACATGGACAATGACGTAATCCCCCACCTTAACTTCAGGCACGTAGGCGAGGCTAACGGTTTTAATGATGCCACCAAAACTAACTTTTCCCGCCAGCAAGAGGGGATCAGGATGGGGAATTAAACTGACAACCTGGCCGGGTAAGGCTAGACACATGGGGAAAAGGGAGAAGGAGTAGTCGCAAATAAGTCAGCAGAGCCTTGGGATAAACCAAACCTAGGCCATGGTCTTAACTTTAACCCAACAGCAAAG
>NZ_JADEWJ010000266.1:0-5430 GCF_015207725.1 Synechocystis sp. LEGE 06083 | reverse complement strand
GATATTCACCGTCTATTGCTTGAAAGCGGTATTCAATGTCAAACATACGTTTTTCTTCCCAGGCATTTTTCATTTCTTCTTCTACCTGGGGCAAATCATCGGGATGAATTCTATTTTTGCGTATTTTGTCATTGTTGCCCATTGATTGAGCATCGTAACCAAGGATAGACAGATAATTGCCCTGCCATTCAATCGTATCCGTTTCTAAATTATGGCAATAGACAATTTCTCCCAGGGCATTAATCAGGAGTTGATTGCGTTCAATTAATTCCACCCTGGCCTTTTCTATAGACTTATAGGGGGTAACATCTTTGAGTAAAATAATAGCTAACTGAAATTCATCATTTTCATTTCTTAGACCAACAGTATTTAATGCCAGATTAAGATTTTTATCCCCCTCTACAGTCGCACTAATTTCCTGCTCAAAACCATGGCGATCGCCCAGGACAATTGCTTGATAAAATTGCCCAAATTTTTGTTGATATTGGGGCTGAATGAAATCAACAAATTTTGACTGTCCCATCGGGACGGATGCTTTGCCCAGTAATGACCAAAGTTTGTGATTATGGCGACGTAATACACCTTCAGAATCTAAAATAGCAATGCCTAATTCTGAACTTTCAAAAATTGCTTTAAATTGATTTTGTATATCAATTAATTTTTGCTCATTGGTAATTTTATTGGTAACGTCTACTCCGTTCTGGATTAAATACTTTATGCCCTCTGCTTGATGGAATATCAGACTGCTAGTCCAGTCGATCACAACAGTGCTTTGATCCTGTTTTTTTAATTTATTTCTATAGTTGATTGTGTTTGATGGTTGAGCTTTGTCAGTGAAAATATTGTTTAATTGATTAACTGCTTCTGAATCCACCAACAAATCAGTAAAATTTGTGCCAATCAAGTCATTTTGGCTCAATCCAATTACAGCTTCTGCACTATGATTAATAAAAATGATTTGCCCCTGATCATCTAGCACCACAAGAAGATTATTGCTATTCTCTAAAATGCAGAGAAGATTATTGATTTCACCATTTAAATCTGATAAAAATTGCTCCTGACTGGCAAATTTTGCTTTATCATTGGGTATAATGGCAAGCTTATTTAATTTGAAAAATAACATTATGCCCACACTTTCAAGGGTGATAATTACCACCAAAAAGATTATGGCCAAACGCCGAAAAGGTGCCTGAAACTGATTCAGGTCAGATTGCACTACGATCGCCCAATTAACTTCTGGGATGTATTGGTAGGCGGCGATCGCCTTCTTGCCATTGTGATTTAACCCTATGGTGACCCCATTCTGTTTTTGCAGAGCTTGGCGCAGGGCACTATTCCAGTGGGTAGGACTGTCGAGAAGATTGGGACAAGTCTGGGTATACCAACTATAAAAAATCAGGCAAACCAGATACCCATGGTAGCCTTCCCCAATCATAATTTCATTGTTGCCAATGAGGGGATCGGTGTGCAGATAGGAACGTCGGAGAATATTGATTACTTCTTTCCTATCTTGACTTTTTAACAAGGTACTAATCAGAGCAGCGTTATGGGAGGCGATCGCCTCTAGCTTGGTTTGTTGATTTCGTAGACTGATTTTGTAAGCGAGCCAAATTCCCGCACCAAAAGTAATTAGGGCAATAGTCGCCACCTGTAGAATTAACAAGCCCCATCTTTTTCTTTGTCCCACCGCTTTGTTCCACAAACATCTTCGAAGTGGCCTAATCAGTCCAGCATAGGAGGTCTGAAAACTCCAAAAACCTTACCACTCCGAAATCATTCTAGCCAATTTATGTTTTAAATTCCCACAGTATGCACAACTAAAATCTCTGCTTGACACGGACGATCGCCATACTATAAACCCCCAATCCCCTCTTAGGACTTAAGCTAGAACTATGGCAACAGACTGATTGGCGGCAATGATGGCAAAGAAATCCCCGTGGTAAAATCAAACTTCATGCCGAGTTGGGTATGGAAAGCCAGCGTACTTTAATTTGCACTTGTATTCTAGGCTTAGTTATTGTAACGGGCACTCCCTCATAGCAGAATGTTCAAACCATTGGCCAATTCTTCATGCTACTATCCCTGCGGATTATTAATTTTGCTTTGATTGATTGCTTAGAAATTAACTTCGGGCAAGGCTTAAATGTATTGACGGGGGAAACCGGAGCGGGGAAATCAATTTTGCTTGATGCTATTGATTTGTTGCTAGGGGGGAAGGCCGGGGCTAGGGTTCTGCGTCAGGGTTGTCCCAATGGATCCATTGAGGGAATTTTTAATGCTCCCCCCGCTATTAACCAATGGTTAGTGGCCCAGGCCATTGAACCGTTAGAAGATAACACCATTGCTTGCACCAGGGAATTTAGCAAAAAAGGAAGCTCGTTAAATTCCCGTTCTCGCCTTAATGGGGTGTTGGTAAATCGACAAATTTTGGCAGAATTACGAAGCCAATTGGTGGAAATTACAGCCCAAGGTCAAACTCAACAGTTATTAGATCCAGGGGAACAACGACAATTACTAGATCTATTTGGTGGTCAAGCTTTACTAGAAAAACGCCAGACAGTGGAGAATGCCTATAAACAATTTACCCAAACAAAACAAGCTTTAACCGCCAGGCAACAATCGGAACAAAATCGTTTACAACGGTTAGATTTTTTAACTTACCAGTTACAGGAGTTGACGGAAGCAGCATTAACCGATGGTGATGAATGGGAATTATTAATCCAAGAGCAAGAAAAACTTTCCCATGTAGTGGAACTACAGCAATTAAGTTACCAAGCTACTCAACTCTTGTACCAAAGTGAACGGGATGCCCCGGCGATCGCCGATCTGTTGGGGGATGCGGAGGGACAGTTGCAAACCATGGCGGAATTTGACAGTGGCCTTAATCCCCTATTGGAATTGGTACAAACAGCATTAACCCAAGTAATTGAAGCGGGAAGGCAAGTGCAACGCTACGGCGATAATTTGGAAGCTGATCCGGAGAGGTTGGGGGAAGTGGAAGAAAGATTACAAATATTGAAAAGAATTTCTCGTAAATACGGCCCCAGTTTAACCGAAGCCATTGCCTACCAAGAAAAAATTCAAGCTGAATATGACCAATTGACGGACGGAGAACAATCCCTGGCCCAGTTGCAAGAAGCATTGACTGAGGCAGAGCAAAAATTAATCAAGCATTGTGGTCAGTTAACTTTAATTCGACAGAAAACAGCCCAAAAACTGGAAAAAAGATTGGTACAGGAACTTAAACCCTTGGCCATGGAAAAGGTGATTTTCGTTTGTCAATTGGAGTCCATACCTCCCAGTAGTTTTGGGGCAGAACAGGTAGTATTTTATTTCAGTCCTAATACAGGGGAAAAAATTCAACCTTTAGCGGCCACCGCCTCCGGTGGGGAAATGAGCCGCTTCCTCCTTGCCCTCAAAGCCTGTTTTAGTGACCTATCTCCCCCCAGCCAAACCTTAATTTTTGATGAAATTGATGTGGGGGTATCCGGCAAAGTGGCCCAGGCGATCGCCGACAAACTAGCCCAACTGAGTCAGCGTCAACAACTCCTCTGTGTCACCCATCAACCCTTGGTGGCGGCCCTGGCCGATGTCCATTTCCATGTGGACAAAGTGGTTATTAACGAGAACATTGCCGATCCGGCGAACCCCCAGCTTGATGAAGATTTACGCACCGTTATTCGCATTACCCCCCTCCAATCCGATAGCGATCGCCAACAGGAATTAGCCCAATTAACCGGGGGCCATTCCGCCAAGGAAGCGTTAGCCTTCGCCCAATCCCTACTAGAAAAATCCGCTGCCCGTCGCCAAGCCTCCCAGGTGTGACTGCCACGGGCAAACAAATTTGAGAGCAATTTGTCCCCCGCCTCACCGTTGCCCTGATTCCGGTTAACTTTCCTTGTAAGCCTCCATCCCCTCGCAGGAGCAAACTAAATGGCGATCGCCGTAGGTATTGTTAATGCGACCAACGGCGGGCCAGAATTTAAACTGCTTAGTCCAGGGGGCGGGGTAGGCGGCCTGTTCCCGGTCGTAGGGATGGTTCCATTCACCACAGATGAGGGATTGGGCCGTATGGGGGGCATTTTTCAACGGGTTATCAGCGGGATCAATTACCCCGTTGGCGATCGCCTGGGCCTCCTGGTAAATGGCAATCATAGCATCACAAAAACGGTCTAATTCCGCCAGGGATTCACTTTCCGTCGGTTCCACCATCATGGTGCCCAGTACCGGCCAAGACACCGTGGGGGCATGGAAACCAAAATCCATTAGGCGTTTGGCCACATCTTCCACTTCGATCGCCGCTTGCTTCTTGAGGGGGCGCAAATCAAGGATGCATTCATGGGCCACTAAGCCATTGTTACCCTTGAATAAAATGGGGTAATAATCTTCTAACCGTTTAGCCATGTAGTTAGCATTGAGAATGGCCACCTCCGTCGCCTTGGTCAAACCTTGGGGCCCCATCATGGCAATGTACATCCAGGAAATCACCAAAATGCTGGCACTGCCGTAGGGAGCGGCGGAAATCATGCCAATGGATTGGTCTTCTTCTGGAGTTGCAGCAGACGAATTTAAACTAGTCCAGGGTAAAAATTCTTGCAAATGGGCCTTAACCCCAATGGGGCCTATACCAGGGCCGCCACCACCATGGGGAATGCAAAAAGTCTTGTGTAAATTGAGATGGCACACATCCGCCCCAAAGTCGGCGGGACGACATAACCCCACCTGGGCATTCATATTGGCCCCGTCCATATAAACTTGACCACCAAAGCGATGCACAATATCGCAAATTGAGCCGATGGTAGCTTCAAATACCCCATGGGTGGAAGGATAGGTCACCATCAAGGCCGCCAGGCGATCGCCGTACTTTTCCGCTTTCCCCGTCAAATCCTCCACATCGATGTTGCCTTCCCCGTCGCATTTCACCGGCACTACCTGCATGCCGCACATCACCGCACTAGCCGGATTGGTGCCGTGGGCCGATTCGGGGATTAAACAGATATTGCGTTGTGCTTCCCCCCGACTGAGGTGATACTGACGGATCACCTGTAACCCCGCATATTCCCCCTGGGATCCGGCATTGGGCTGCAGGGAAATAGCATCAAAACCGGTGATCTCCCGCAACCAAGCTTCCAACTGGGCAAATAAAATTTGATAACCCTCCGTTTGACCAGCGGGGGCAAAGGGGTGAATTTTACCAAATTCGGGCCAGGTAACGGGCATCATTTCCGCTGTGGCGTTGAGTTTCATGGTGCAGGAACCCAACGGAATCATAGAAGTGTTTAAGGCTAAATCTTTGCTTTCTAGTTGGTGGAGATAGCGCAATAATTCCGTTTCTGAATGGTACTGATTAAAAACGGCGTCCTCTAGGTAGGGACTCTGACGGGTTAGATCTGCGGGGAAACGGGTTTTAACTTCCGACCACAGTTCTGC
>NZ_JADEWJ010000265.1:0-5459 GCF_015207725.1 Synechocystis sp. LEGE 06083 | reverse complement strand
TAACTGCTTGAGCAGACCGTTCTCCCCCAGAATTTCTTCCGGGGTTGAATAATCCTTTAACAGTTCATCCATTAATTTATCGGCTACGGTATCCTCTTTTTTCTTCCTTGCCATCATTGCCTCCTTGGTGAAATGGGTTAATTTGTATTTTTGCTTTTACACAAATTAATTTACAGTCCCATTGATACTGGTCAAGTTGTTGGCCATGTGACAGCAACAACGCTTACGGATATTTTCTATATTGCTCGCAAGCATACTCGCAGTATCGAGCAATCACGACAAGCAATCTCAGAAATGCTGACTGTTATGGTTATTTGTCCTGTCAACCGAGCCGTTTTAGAAGCAGCATTCAGGTATGGTTTGGCCGATTTTGAAGACGCTGTTCAAATTTTTTGTGCTGTCGAGCAGGGATTGGACGCTATTCTCACACGCGACGCCCAAGGTTTTTTTGGTTCTTCTATGCCTGTGCTATCAATACAGGAATTATTGCAACAATTAGGACGTTAAGAAGTTAGTAGCTCTTGGGAAGTGCGATCTCCATCATTGAATTGATTAAACTTCAAGGGGCGATCGCCTAAAGGTGACTGACCAAAAGTTTGCCATTTTTGTATAGCCTGAGCCGACGGGTAGTGGAAAAATAACCCCAGGTGTTTGCTTAGTCATAAATATGGAGTCGTCACCGAGCCCAATTATGCTGAAGACCTTGCAATGCAGGTTCAGATATTAATTCAAGAAAATCAGTAAACTATTGATCAATTATTAGAGAAAATGCAAAGTAGTCGAACGTTTTAGAGAGAAGAAAAAAAAGGGAACTGTCCGCCAAGGATAGAAATTTTTTCTTCTTAGTTCCAGAATACTGAGCCAAAAATCACAAGATGAAAAAATTCTCGCTCAAGACCTTACTGATTGCCCTATTGGGCGTTCTAGTAGTGACATGGATGGGGAACCTTGCCAACTTCGGGAGGGTAGTTGCCCAATCCACCGATCCTTTGCCCTCTTGGAATAAGGGAGCAACAAAAAGCGCAATTATTGAGTTTGTGCAAACAACAACCGACCCATCGAACCCGAATTTCGTCCCTTTACCAGAGCGGATTGCTACTTTCGATCAAGACGGAACTTTATGGGTTGAACACCCTATGTATACCCAGGTAGACTATGTCTTTGATCGTGTTCCGGTGGTAGTTAAGGACAAACCAGAGCTTGCCGATGTTGAGCCATTTAAAACCGTGCTTTCGGGCAACGAAGAGGCGATCGCCAAGCTCTCCCTGCCGGATCTTGAAAAGATTCTGGCCGCCACCCTTACAGGCATGACAGTGGATGAGTTCAAAACTGAAGCTAAAAAATGGCTAGAAACGGCTAAAAATCCTCGATGGAATCGACCTTACACTGAACTCACCTATCTGCCCATGCAGGAGTTGCTGAAATACCTGCGTGCTAACGATTACAAGACTTATATCGTTACGGGGGGGGGACAAGACTTCGTAAGGGTTTACTCAGAGCAGACCTACGGTATTCCCCCTGAGCAGGTAGTCGGCACTGCGGGTAGCACCAAGTATGGCTATGACGAAAACGGTCAGCCAATGCTCACTAAAGAACCGAAACTGCTCCTTAACGACAACAATGCCGGTAAACCCGAAGGCATCCACCTGATGATCGGACGCCGACCTTACGCCGCCTTTGGTAACTCGACTGGCGATCGCCAGATGCTGGAATACACCAAGGCAGGGGATGGGGCAAGGTTATCAATGCTTGTGCTGCACGACGACGCAAAACGGGAGTACGCCTACGGTCCAGCCCAAGGACTGCCCGACACCAGGATCGGAACCTTCCCTCAGGCACTGTACGATGAAGCCAAGAAAGAAGGCTGGTTCGTGATCAGCATGAAAAATGATTGGCGACAAATCTTCGCATTTAAGTCATGAACCATCCTTTCTTACTCATAATTGTCAAAGTTACAATTTTTTCCCTAATGTTAGCCATGGGAATCAAGTTTTCTTTGGAGACAATGTTTTCTTTTTGGCGCAAACCTGCTTTACTATTTCGTGCGCTTTTTGCAGTTGTTGTGCTGGTTCCCCTAGTGGTAGTGGCACTTCTGAAACTATTTAACTTACCTTTGGAAGTAGCGATGGGATTAGTCTTTTTAGCAGCCTCTCCCGGTGCGCCTCTGACCACAAAAAGAACCAAAATGGCGGGAGCTAAATCTAGTCAGTCTGCTAGTCTTCAGCTAACTCTGGCTTTACTTGCGGTTATTATTACCCCTCTGACTTTAGCTATTTTTACTATCTTATTTCAAAGTATTCCCGAAAAACTAACTATGTTAGATGTCGCTAAACAAGTGACTATAGTGCAACTTTTACCCGTTAGTCTAGGCCTTTTACTGCAAAAATATGGGGCTAATTATGCAGTAAAGGTTGAAAAATCTTTAACTTTTATCGCTAATTTTCTGTTTTTTATACTAGTTATTTTAGCCTGTATTATTGGATTTCCTTTGTTGTTTAAACTTTGGGGATTACCATTAGTTGCGATCACTATTATGGTGATTGTCTCTCTGGGTATTGGACACGTTTTAGGAGGCCCCGATGAAGATCATAGGTCTATCCTAGCAATTTCCTGTATTGCCCGTAATATTGGTTTAGCTTTATTCATCACTATTTTAAATGGTCTGGAAAAACAAGTAATACCAACAATAGTGGCTTATTTAATGGTGGGGGCTGTTTTAGGTGTTCTTTACTCAATTTACCATAAGCGCAAATTAGCCAAATTACCCTAAAAAATCTGATCAATTATGAGTCAAACTCCCAAGCAGTCTTCTACCAATGATTTAGCTGCAGATCGTACTGAACTAGCTAAATATCGTAGTCGAGCCGCCGCCGATCGTACCTTAATGGCTTGGATCCGCACGTCTCTATCATTAATTGGTTTTGGTTTTGGTATCCCTACCATCGTGAGGTCAATTGAAAATATCCATATTGAACATCATCTTAATCCAGTAAGATTTTCAGTTATTGTAGGATTATCCTTTATTGGTACAGGAATGTTTGGGATGTTTGTAGGGTTAAAACAACACCGTAAGTTAATCAAGCAAATTGAAAGTAATAGCTATATCTATGAAACATCCTACAGTGCGGAAATTGTTGGAGTAGCACTGTTGGTAATTGGATTAATTAGTTTTATTGGAGTGATAGTTAAATCTATGAATTTTTAACCAAAATGTGAGGAATCATGACTCAATTTTTACTGGTACAAGGGAGAATATCAAAATGTCCAATCTCGAAGAGACTAAGGCGATTACTTTTTAATTAGGGAGGCGATCACTAAAGCCGTTGTTTCGGCTCCTTCGAATCTTAAGAACGCTTCTGGAATTTGTCGAATAATAGAAAAGAGTATGCTCAAACCATTGACAAACCCTTACATTATTTTAATTATTACCGTAATTGGTATTGCGATTGCGATTGTTGGCAAAAATACGTTTGAGTTGTTCTTTGTTAATATAACTTTTTTAGCTACCATATTCTTAATTTCGCTTAGGGATTTTGATCGTCATGATCGTGTCTATTCTAAAAAAAGAGCAAAAATTGTATTTGTCCTAATTTCAATTTCTTTTTTATTTGATTCGATATTCCACTTTCAGTGGATTCCTAGTTTTAGTGCTTTTTTCTTGGCCACTGCTACCGTCATTAAAATTTCAGTTTTTGGATACGAATGGTTCGCCACTGTTCAGGCATTAGCCCATAGACAAAAAGTAACCAGTAACATTATCATCTTGGCGATTATTGCCTATCTTTTTATCGGAATTATCTGGTCCTTTATTTATTTCATGATTTGGCAAATAGATCCCCATTCTTTCAAAATTAATGACGTCAGGGAATATCAATTACAGCCTTGGAATTTGGCAATGTATTTTAGTTTAATTACCTTAACCACTGTTGGCTATGGCGGCATTATTCCCACAGGAAGGTGGGTAATGCTTCTCGCAAATTTTGAAGCAATGGCTGGGGCAATTTTTTTAACTGTAATTATTGCTCGCTTAGTTTCTCTATATGGTAACCTGGATAACTAATCTTTATGACAATGTAAATTCACAAATAATCAAAACTTAGCCCTGTGAACAGTGGAATGTGGGGCGAGAATTCCGGTGGTGGGTGAAACAGGCCTTTGATAAAGCTGAAATTCGGGCTGGCATTCCCCACCAAACCATCACTCTGATGCCCAGTGCAACGGATCAAGAAGTCCTAAACTGACCATCAGGCAGTTTCAAGGAATCACCTAGCGTACTGGTAAGATTTATCCGGCCATCTCCTTTAACCCAAACAAGTTTAGTGAAAAAAGTGGATTTACTCAAACCTTACTTTTTCCTGAAAACAACACCTTTATTTTAAAATAGGCGATCAATTTATTCACATTGTAGATAGATTTATTGGGTACTGGTCTTAAAAAAGGATGATTTTATGAAACGCTTATCAAACATAGAATTTAGATGAATCAGCAATTTGACATTCTAAATCTTTGTCCAGAAATAGCTTCAGCAATCTATAGTTAAGCGACCAATTTATTTAACTTTCTTGTCCACTTTCACGGATCAAGGCCTGATCATTATTTTGACTATTTTTCATCGAAGAGTCAACCATTGTCAACTTATTTTCAAACCAAATAGATCGTTGGGGAAAAGGAATAGAAATTCCCTGTTGATCAAACGCTAACTTCAAACGCCGACGGTATTCTCGTACCACTGTCCATTGCTCACTCAGTTTCGTTTTTAAAACCAAAAAGATCGTAATACTATTATCGCCAAAATTGTCTACCCCTTTCATGTCTGACTGAATTTCATACTTACTCCAAACCTCATCTTGTTGCATGTCTTCCACAACTTGATTGATCACCGTAATGGCCAGATCTAAATCTGTGCTGTAAGCAACATCAATAAACACTTTAATCCCCGATTGACCGTGGGTAAAATTGGTTATTTTGTCGAAACTACTATGGGAAACAATAAACAAATCCCCGCAAACGGTGCGGAGTTGACTATTGCGGAGAGAAATTCGTTCTACTGTGCCGGAAACCTCGCCAATTTGCACAATATCCCCCAATCCATACTGATCTTCTGCCAAAATAAAATAGGTTTTGACAAAATCTTGGAGAACATTTTGAACCAAAAAAGCCAGTCCTGCCAGAATGATCAAGGCAAAATATAAAACATTAATAAAATAGGAAAATAATAAAAATCCCAATATTAAAATCAAATAAATATTGAATTGTTTTAAAACAGAAAAAATCGTAATTGCACGGGTTTTTACGCGGGGATATTCCATCCCTTTTTCTTGAATAAAATCAATAATGCGGGTTAAAACCAGGCGACAAATGCTATCTAAGATCGGTTTTGATAGGAAAATGCCCAGCATAATGCCAATGTAAGCTAGGGGAAATCGAATTAACCAATCACTGACGGCGCGGGTTTGGGG
>NZ_JADEWJ010000264.1:0-5466 GCF_015207725.1 Synechocystis sp. LEGE 06083 | reverse complement strand
GAGTTAATCTCGCCACAACTTTGGCCAGGGAGGCTTTCCGTGCCTAATCTTAAAGTCTGGCGATCGGCCATCATCCAAGCATTTCGTCATTTCTAACTATGCCCCGTCCCTTCGACCGATCCAAAAAACGTCTAGCAGTACCCCTTTGGTATGAGCGCACACTAGCTCTAATTTTATTGGCTAATTACGGTTTAGTTCTGTTTGATTTGACCTATATTCCGTTGCGGGATTTTTGGTTACAGGGGACAGTACAGCTTTCAGTTAAAGTCGGTCCTTTCCATCGGGTATTTCCCAAACAGCCCGTGCGAATTTTTCCCTTCAATATCACCCCCTATTACGATTGGGTAAAAGGCATTGAACCTTACCGTTCCACCACCGCCTATTTAGAACTAGTAGATGAGTTAAATAGCAAATTAGATGAACAGGCTTTGGATGGAGCTGGCAACGTCCAACAGGCGCAAGAAATTGATAATATCCTGGCCGAATTACGTCAAGACAGCGCCCAGATGATTATAGAAAATCCCTTCCAAATTGCCAATAAAACTGGCACCTTTGAGCGGATTAAAAATCGTATGCGGCTCCATGTTTTTGGTTCCACCGATGCCTCCGCCACCGAATCCTTTGAAACTTTTTGGTCTAAGGAATATCTGTTAAAAAATGGACTAACCAGCCAGTTACTCTTTTTTGATCGGGAAATTAGACCCCTGATCGCCACCAACTATTTCCGTGAAATTGGCGAAAATGGCCAGCCAGTGGACAATTTTGGCTTAATTGATTTTCCCTTTTTCCTGATTTTCCTAGTGGATTTCCTAGGGCGCACCCGTTTAATCAGCCTGCGTTACCGGGGAATCAGTTGGGTTGATGCCATGCTGTGGCGTTGGTATGACCTCTTCTTGTTTTTGCCATTCTTCCGTTGGTTGCGAATTATCCCCCTCACCGTCAGGCTCGATAAGGCCAAATTGATGGATTTGAATAAGGTCAAGGGGCAAGCTACCCAGGGTTTCGTTGCCATCATTGCCGAAGATATGACAGAGGTAATTGTGGTGCGACTAGTGGAACAAATGCAGCAATTGGTGCGGGAAGGAGCGCTGCGAAAAATTTTAGACCGGGCGAAAACCACCCAATATATCGATCTTAATAACCGCAATGAATTGGTGGAAATTATTAGGATTGTTTCCCAGGTTTTATTGCAAAAAGTATTGCCAGAAGTTGAACCGGAAGTGCAGGATTTTATGCTATACAATATGCAATCTTCCTTAGGACAGATCCAGGGTTATACCCAGTTACAAAGTTTGCCTGGGGTAAAAAATATGCAACGGGAAATGATGGCCAATATGATCGCAATATTTTACCAACGTATACTGACCATTCTCCAAAGCTTTTTGGAACAGGATAAGGAATTTGAGCGACTGCTGGAAAATTTACTCACTAAGCTGACCACGGAACTTAATTTGGAGCTTAATCAACAACATCATCTAGAAGATATTGAAGAGTTATTAATTGATTTCCTGGAAGAATTTAAAATTAATTATCTACAAAAACTTTCCGAAGCGGACATTGAACGAATTTTGGGTAATACAGCTATTTAACTGTCTGGGTGCAGACTAGGGAAGGAGCTAACTCTGTCAAATTACGTTAAGGTCTTACGGCCCTTGCCGGTTTGTTTTTTTAACCACCAATTATTTGCCCCTCTGAATATGACCAATTTCTCCTTGCTCACCGCCTTGGACCTAGCCCAACTAGTCCGTACTCGCCAGGTTTCTCCTTTAGAAATCACCCAGTATTATCTCGATCGCCTGGGGAAATATGATCAGACAGTGGGTAGTTTTGCCCACGTGGCCCACGGGTTGGCGATCGCCGATGCTAAGCAAAAGACCGAATATTTAGGGGGCATAGCTAATTCTGAGCCCTTGCCACCATTTTTTGGTGTCCCCATTGCAGTTAAGGATTTAAACTGCGTTGCTGGTATGCCGGTGAGCTACGGGGTGGCGGCCCTGAAGGAAAATTTAGCCACCTATGATGATGGTGTGGTAGCAAAAATGAAGGCGGCGGGATTCACCATTGTGGGTAAAACCGTCACTTCCCAACTGGGATCATTTCCCTACACCGAACCCCCAGGGTTTTTGCCGGCGCGCAATCCGTGGCATTTGGACCACAACGCCGGGGGCTCCAGTGGCGGTAGTGCGGCAGCGGTGGCGGCGGGATTAGTGCCCATTGCCCAGGGCTCTGATGGGGGCGGCTCCGTCAGAACTCCAGCGGCCTGTTGCGGCTTAGTGGGCTTTAAACCCAGTCGTGGCAGGGTATCCCAGGCTCCGGTGGGGGATTACCAGAGTGGCATTGCCTGCCATGGTCCCCTCAGTCGCACAGTGTTGGAGGCGGCGGCCCTGTTGGATGTAATGGAAGGTTACATCACTGGAGATCCCTACTGGTTACCCTCCCCTGATCGCCCTTTTGGGGAGACCACTGGGGAAGCCCCCGGTAAGTTGCGCATAGCCTATGCCCTTTCCCTACCTCCTTTTACTAGTACTGCCGCCATTCAAGGGGCCGTGGCCAAGGCGATCGGCGCCGCTGGGGACTTGGGACACCAATTGGAGGAAACCTGTTTTGACGTCACCAGATTAATTGAACCGTTCGCTCAAATTTGGAAAGCTGGGGTGGGGGCCTCTGGCATTCCTTTGCCCCTATTGGAGACAGTCAATCAATGGTTAGGGGAAACCAGCGGCACAGCGGGGGACTATCTGCGGGGAGTAAGGGATATGCAGGTGATTTCCCGTCACATTGTCGGCTTTATGGAAAAGTATGACGCTCTGATTTTGCCTGTTTTTAACCACCAGCCTCCCAAAGTAGGGGAATGGGCCCATTTGTCGCCCCCAGACGTGGTGCAAAAAATTATTGAATGGATTGCCCCCTGCCCCCCCGCCAATGCGGCCGGCCTACCGGCGATCGCCATTCCGGTGGGATTTGACGACCAGGGTTTACCGCTGAGTGTGCAAATTATTGGTAGGCCCGCTGCTGATGCCCTAGTCCTAGCGTTGGCTTATCAATTGGAGCAACAATTACAGTTCAATGGAACTAGGCAACTACCGCCCCAGTTCCCTGCATAAAGCAGTCTGAAGACTAGTGTCGATAATTTAATTCCCCCAGAATTGGGGGTTGGGAGGCTTGCAAAAGTTTTCTAAAGCAGTCCCACAAAATGTAAGGGGCCCTGACCACTGATCAACTCCACCAACAGGGCAATGAACCCCAACATGGCTAGGCGACCATTCCACACCTCCGCCGCCGTCGTCAACCCCCATTCCCATCTTTCCTGGGGATACATTTTCATGTTCTTTTTGGGATGGGGCACCGTTTCAAAGGTACAGGGAGGATCGTTGAGGGAATCCATCACCATCTCGGCCAGGGCATCGATGAAAAGTGGATGGGTATTGAGGGCGGGCACCCGTTGAAAATTATCAATGCCTGCTTCTTCGGCGATTTCTCGATACTCGATGTCAATTTCTTGCAGGGTTTCAATGTGTTCTGACACAAAGCTAATGGGCACCACCAAGAGGTCATCAATGCCCTCCGCCCCTAGTGCTTGCAATGCTTCTTCTGTGTAGGGCTTGAGCCATTCCACCGGTCCCACCCGACTTTGGTAGGCCAACGTGTATTGATTCGGGCGATCAAGGGTCCGCATAATCAAACGGGTACAGGCTTCAATTTCGGCCTGGTAGGGGTCTCCCGCTTCATCCACATAGCTTTGGGGGACACCATGGGCACTGAAGAAAATATGGGCTTGGTCTGGATTGGGAAATTTCTTTAACTCTTCCGCAATCAAATCCGCCATGGCCTGGAGATAGCCTGGATGGTCGTACCAAGAGGGAATCAAGCTATAGTCCAACTGCCGCAAACTAGGATCATTGCGCCACATTTCCTCCAACACCCGGAAACTGGAACCGCTGGTGCTAATGGAAAAGTGGGGATACAGGGGCAAAATTACCAACCGTTGCAGGCGATCGCCTTTAATTTTTTCCACGGCCTCTTCCGTGAAGGGGTGCCAGTAGCGCATGCCAATGTACACCTTTGCATCTTGACCAAGGCGTCCGAGACGGGTCGTGAGGGCGGCAGCTTGGGCTTCGGTAATCTGCAAGAGGGGGGAACCGCCACCTATTTCAGCGTAATTAGCCTGGGACTTTTTCGCCCGTAGGGTGGAAATCAGCCATGCCAGGGGTTTTTGCAACCAAGGAAAAGGCAGACGAATGATTTCCGGATCCGCAAACAGGTTAAAAAGGAAGGGGCGTACATCCTCTAACTTCTCCGGTCCGCCAAGATTTAGCAGTAAGACCCCAACACGACCCATAATTGTTAAGCTTAGTAGAATAATTTTCAGTTTCTTTACCAAGTGTAACAATAGATGGCGAAAAGGAAAGAATCCCACCCTACAAACGTCGTTCGAATTTCTTTCTAGGTCATGGCAACTATTTTCCGCACTTGGAGTTATCAATATCCCTGGGTTTACGCCCTGGTTTCCCGTCTGGCGACCTTGAATGTAGGGGGGGAAGGGCGCTTTCACCAATTGCCGTTGGAAAATTTAGCCATCTCCCCGGGACAGAAGGTGTTGGATTTATGTTGTGGGGGTGGCCAGGCTACTACTTATTTAGCCCAAACCGGAGCCACAGTGGTGGGGCTGGATGCTTCCCCCAAGGCCCTAGCCAGGGCAAAAATTAACGTGCCCCAAGCGACCTACGTCCAGGGTTTAGCCGAAGATTTACCCTTCGGAGATAGGGAATTCGACCTAGTCCACACCAGCGTCGCCCTGCACGAAATGACTCCAACACAACTGCAAAGCATTATCAGCGGTGTACATCGTGTGCTTAAACCAGGGGGAATTTTTACCTTGGTGGATTTACACCGTCCCAGTAATTGGCTTTTCTGGCCGCCCTTGGCAATTTTTATGGGCCTATTTGAAACGGAAACCGCCTGGCAGTTAATTAACACCGATTTAGGGGCGTTACTGGACCAAGCTGGTTTCTCCGTTATCGATCAGCGTCTTTATGCCGGGGGTAGTTTACAGGTCATCCAAGCCAGGGCCAATTAGGGAAGGTTAGAAAAATCTGCCAATGGCGATCGGTCCCTCCTTCAATGGGAAAAGAGTCTTGACTATGGTCTCTTTACTTGATGAACATTGAAAAAGATGTTTGCCTAGAGATACTCTTTTGAGAAGCTTTTCTAGCCCAGATTTAATCTAGCCAGACGAAGGAACCATTTCCTTCTATCACCTGCCCAATTTGATTGGCCACCAGACCTTGCCCCGAGAAAAAGTCTAGGGTCGCCTGGCCCTGCTCTGGAGATACCAGCACCACAAAACCCACCCCAAAATTAAAGGATTCCAACATTGCGGTTCAGTTGACCTTGCCTTTGTCCGCTAACCAGTTAAATACGGGTAAGAGTTGCCAACGTCCAGCTTTGACTTGAATTGATTGTCCC
>NZ_JADEWJ010000263.1:0-5480 GCF_015207725.1 Synechocystis sp. LEGE 06083 | reverse complement strand
CATCCTGGCCATCCCGGGCGGTTTCTGTGTGGTAATCGGCTTTTTTAAAGGTCATGGAAAGCATTTCCCGCACCATCACCGAATCATCGATAATTAACACCGTTGAACGTAGGGTGCCAGGACTACTTTTCACAATGGTGGGAGCTTCTTCAGAGAAGTTGCCCCGGGCTTTTTTGAAGCGGGACAGAATGGAATTGGTTTTGCGGGTACTGCCAGGAAGTAACACTTCTCCACTCAACATCCGGTTAGCCGCATCCAAAATGTCTTTTTCCGTATAGGGCTTAGTGAAATAACCCGTTGCCCCCAGTTTGGCCGCCACCTTACGATGGCGATCGGCTCCCCGGGAAGTGAGTAAGGCCACTGGAATGGAGGAGAGTTCTTCGTCTGCTTGTAGTTCCGACAACAACTCCAAGCCATTTTTACGCGGCATTTCAATGTCACAGAAAACCAAATCACAGGGCAGCCCAGACTTCAACTGGTCCCAGGCTTCTTGCCCATCTCGGGCCTGTTCCACCCGGAAACCAGCTTTTTTGAAGCTTAGGGATAGCAGCTCCCGCACCGTGATGGAGTCGTCCACAATCAGCACAGTGGGGTCCATGTGGACTTCATTGGCTGTGGGTGTGAGAGTTTTACGCCATAGTCCGCCACTACTGTCGGTGCGGAGACGACCCTGGGCGATTTCGATCAGTTCCAAAACATCGGCAATGGGCATGATGCTGCCATCCCCCCGCACAGTGGCCCCGGCAATACCAGGGGGTTTGGGAATGGGTCCCTCAATCTGTTTGATGACAATTTCTTCTTCCCCTAGGATCTGGTCAATCTGCAGGGCTAGCAGGTTACCAGAACTGCCCCGGGCGATGATAACCCGCACCACATCTTCCTCTTGCTTGCCGCCATACACACTTCCCCGGCTCAATTGACGGTTATAGTTGAGCAAATCTTTGAGGGGATAGAGGGGTAAAAGCAGGGCTTCCTTGCCGTATTTGACGCACTTTTGACCATCTTCATCGGTGACAATGTCCTTGGGCAGGTAGTCCCTGGTATCTTCTACTCCGTCCATGGGAAAGGCTATGCGAGCCCGATCGCTCAGGCAACAAAGGGCTTTGCAAATGCTCAGGGTGAGGGGCAAACGGATGGTAAACGTGGTGCCCTTACCCACAGTGGAGTCAATGTTAATGGCTCCCCGGATATCAATCAGACTGGTACGTACCACGTCCAGACCCACCCCCCTACCGGCAAAGTCGTCTGCCGTATCCTTGGTGCTAAAACCAGCATGGAACAAGAGGTCATACACTTCCGATTGGGAGAGGCTCTGGGCCTCCATCCGGGTGATGAGACCCTTTTCAACCGCCTTTTGTTTGACCATTTCTGTGTTGATACCGGCCCCATCATCAGAGACAGTAATCAGAGTCTGGTTCCCTTGAAGAAAGGCCCGTACGGCGAGATGTCCTTCGGGAGATTTGCCCAATTGTTGCCGTTCCGCTGGGGTTTCAATGCCGTGGGTGATGGCATTGTTAACCAAGTGGGTCATGGGGTTGTAGAGGTGCTCCAAAATCATTTTGTCGATCAGCACATCGCCCCCTTCCACTTCCAGGTTGACCTTTTTATTCAGCTTCATGGACACTTCCCGGATAGCCCGGGGCAGGCGATCGGCCGTTTGGGTAAAGGGCACCATGCGGGATTTGGTCATCCCCTCCTGCAGTTGGGTGGTTACCTGTCTCAGGGTCCTGGCAACTTGATCAGTCTCATCCACCAGGTATTGAATATCTGACGCAGACTCCCGCACCCGTACAATTAGTTCAATCATCTCCTGGGAAAGTAGATGAAAGCCCGTAAAACGGTCCATTTCCAGGGCATCCAAGGGCTGTTCGTTCATGGTGGAAGAACCGGAGGCAGTGGCCCTGGCATCGGGGTAGGTCGTTTTCGAGGATTGATAACGGTTGCTGGTGCTGCGACTAGCCAATAGGGCCCCCTCCAGCAAAGTTCTCTCGTATAAGTCCTGCATACGCCCCCCCACGTCGCTGAGGTTTTGGGCCTGGTTAAGCAGATTATCCAAAAATTGCCGCAAACGCTCTTGATCCTGTTCGAGGCGGTTCCGTTTGACTACTAGTTCCCCAATTAAGTTACTAAGATTGTCCAGTTGTTTAATGGGCACCCGCATGGTCTGCTCAAAACTACGGGATTTAACTTGCCTGGGCCGGGCAGGTAATCGAGCCCCTCCCATACCGGCTATGCCTCCCCCAAGATTGCTATCCGCCTGTTCCAGCAATGCTTCCAAGTCTTTGAATTCGTCCTCATCTTCCTCTTCCACAGCCACGGGCAAGCGAAAAGGATGGCTGATGGTGGCAAAGGATTTTTGCGCTGGGGTATCGATGAGGCTTTCTAGTTCAGTAAAGGAAAAATTCTCGTCCAGGACAGGGGCATCAATCAGTCCATCTAAGTCATCGATCGCCGCAAACAGCATTACTTTGCCTGTCGATGGGGGCGCCGGCTCAGCACTGGCAAAGGTGTGCAAACCAGGACTGGTGATGGTGGGCTCAGCATCCCCTACCCCTAGTAAATCCTGCAACTCCGCCAAGTCATGGTCATTGAGGCCACCACTGGTTTGATAGGCGGGGGCACTGGTTTCGGGAATGGAAGCAAGGGGATCCGCTTCCATCATTTGGTCAATTTCTAGCCAACTGGAGCTTTCAAAGGGATCGATCGCCGTTGGGGGGGCATCTTCATCCGTAAAGAGAGCGTCTAGTTCCGCTTCCGGGGAATTGAAATCTAGGGTCATGCGGACCGGTGGCTCTTCCTCCCCAGGGGACGATGGGCCAAACCCTTCCCCCTGGATGACGGTGGGCTCTCCTTCAAACAGATCACCAAAATCCAATTCCTCAATGCCGTTATTTTCCTCGTCACCGCCAATGAGGGAAGTAAAGGCATCTTCCCCCTCCTCTTCCTCAAACCAATTTTCGAATGCCTGGGCTGGGTTGGGATCGCTAGTCATTGCTTCTTGCTACTCTTCCACACGGTATCCAAATTCTAACAACTGCTGGCGAGACTGCCGCCATTTTGGTTCAACTTTCACAAATAGTTTTAAATAAACATCCCCGGAAATTAATTTTTGAATTTGTTGCCGAGCCGCACTCCCGATCGCCTGGAGCATACTACCTTTTTGCCCAATGATAATGCCCTTTTGGGAGCCCCTTTCCACTGTAATGGCAGCAAAAACATTGGTACGCTGGGGGGTTTCCTCCACCTTCTCAATGGCGATCGCCACGGAATGGGGCACTTCCTGGCGAGTAAGCAGCAAAATCTGTTCCCGAATTAACTCGCCCATAATGAAACGTTCTGGCTGATCAGTGACCAAATCCGGCGGATAGTAATAGGGTCCAGGCTCCAGTCTTGTTTCCAGGACACTCTGAAAATCACTTAGACCTTCCCCCGTCAAGGCGGAAAATTTAAAGCAGGGCCAGCCATGGTCTTCTGTCAGGGTTTCATAGCTAGCGTTAAGTTCTTCGCGCTGGTCTGGGGGTTGTTGATCCTGTTTATTAAGTCCCACCACCACCGGCCCATCACTTTTTTGGAGCAAATCCACCACAAACTGGTCTCCCCGACCCAAAGTTGCACTGCTATCCACCAAAAAAACGATCAGATCAACGCTATGGATAGCTTGGATGGCGTTTTTCACCAATACTCTCCCCAACTCATGGTGGGGCTTGTGAATACCAGGGGTATCGAGCAAAATCATCTGACAGGTGGGAGTGGTGACAATGCCTTGGAGTCGATTGCGGGTGGTTTGGGCCACTGGAGAAGTAATGGCAATTTTCTGTCCCACCAATTGGTTCATCAAAGTTGATTTGCCCACATTGGGACGGCCCACAATGGCCACAAAACCGGAACGAAAATCTGGAGGAGCCTGGGGAATAGTTGCAGTGGTGTTGGGGATATCCATCAAAAAAATTGAGCCTAAAAATTCCGCAGTTTATGGTGATCGGGAAGAAAAACTTTAAAAATGTTACTGAATTAATCAGCCACGGGGAAAAGTCAAGGGAGTAAACCATCCCAAGAGAAAACGGCTTGCCAGCTTGACAAAAAAATATGTTGGGTTAACCCCCCTGTGCCATTCGGTAATCCTTCATCCTAGCCCTTGTGGAATCCCTTAATAATTCGTCATCATGGTGATATTGATTTTTTGGGTATCTTTTAGCTATGCGGCTGTAGGAGCGTGATGTTGGTTTCGGTGGCAATACCCCGGACCAAGATCACAAAAATTATTGATTATCCCTGAACCTTGTCACCATTTGCGGCGTCTAAAGGCCCACTCGCTAGGACACGGTGTAAAAAATTGACGACTGCACTACCTACCCTATTCTCCACCATCAATGACTTAGTCTAAGGCATTTTTGGGAAAGATGGTAACAGTGACAGTTATTCTGTTGCTCTTCATTAAGGAGTCATTCCGAATGCCCACCGCCAATCTCTCCTCCCCTACCTCCACCCCCACTTTCACCGCCGATATGGTGAGGTCCTATCTCCATGAAATTGGTCGGGTACCCCTGTTAACCCATGAGCAAGAAATTATCCTCGGCAAACAAGTCCAACAAATGATGGCTCTGCTGGAGCAGAGAAAAGCCCTGACCGACAAGCTGGGCCGAGAGCCCTCCGATGGAGAATGGGCTGAAGCGGCGGATTTGTCGGTGACGAAACTACAGCGTTACCTGGGCCAAGGGGAACGGGCCAAACGCAAGATGATTGAAGCTAACCTCCGTTTGGTAGTGGCGATCGCCAAAAAATATCAGAAGCGGAATATGGAATTTTTGGATCTGATCCAAGAAGGTAGCCTCGGTTTAGAAAGGGGAGTAGAAAAATTTGACCCCACCAAAGGCTATAAATTCTCCACCTACGCCTACTGGTGGATCCGCCAAGCCATCACCCGGGCGATCGCCCAACAGGGCCGGACTATCCGTTTGCCCATTCACATCACCGAAAAGTTAAACAAAATCAAAAAAACCCAACGGGAACTCTCCCAACAACTGGGTCGCAGTGCTACCCCCGCCGAGGTGGCCCGGGCCCTGGAAATTGACCCTAGTCAAATTCGTGAGTACCTCAGCCTGTCCCGCCAACCCATTTCCCTCGACGTGCGGGTGGGAGATAACCAGGACACGGAATTATCGGAACTGCTGGAGGACGAAGGAGTTTCCCCCGATGCCTACATCACCCAGGAGTCCATGCGCCAGGACTTGCAAAATTTACTGGCGGAATTAACGCCCCAACAACAGGCGGTGCTGACCATGCGCTTTGGTCTTAACGATGGCCAGGAGCTGTCTTTAGCCAAAATTGGCCAGCATCTCAACATCAGCCGGGAAAGGGTCCGCCAATTAGAAAACCAAGCTCTTACCCAACTGAAGCGTCGGCGGGCTAATATGGCAGAGTATATTATCGCCAGTTAGTTGCCCAATTACGGTGCCACTCGGCCAGCATCTGGCCAAGCT
>NZ_JADEWJ010000262.1:0-5481 GCF_015207725.1 Synechocystis sp. LEGE 06083 | reverse complement strand
GGCAAAATAGCCCGCAAAACTGGGGTCAAAGTAACGCACTGTGCCCCGGAAGTAGGCACTGTCGGGGATGACGTTAAAGGCCGTACCAGATTGCAACTGTCCCACAGTGACCACGGCGGACTGGAGGGGATTTAAATTGCGGGCCACAATGCCTTGCAAGGCCATGACAATCTGGGCGCTAATTACCAGGGTATCAACGGTTTGGTGGGGCATGGCTCCGTGGCCCCCTTGACCGAACAGTTGACATTCAAAATGTTCCACCGCTGCCATCACTGGCCCTGGTTTGATGCCCACCGTGCCCACGGGCAGATCGTTCCACAGATGTAAGCCCACAATGGCATCCACCGCCGGATTTTCCAGCACCCCCGCCTCAATCATTGGTTTGGCACCGCCGGGGCCTTCCTCCGCTGGCTGAAAAAAGAATTTTACCTGGCCCCGAAAACTATCCCGATGGGCTGCCAAATATTGCGCTGTTCCCAAGGCGATCGCCGTGTGACCGTCGTGGCCGCAGGCGTGCATTTTGCCTGGGTGGAGGGAACGGTAATCCACTTCATTTTCTTCTGTTACTGGTAGGGCATCCATATCGGCTCGGATGGCCAACACGGGCCCTGGTTTACCACTGTCAACCACTGCCATAATGCCGGTTTTGGCAATGCCTGGGGTGTGGGGAATCCCTAGCTTAGTGAGGGTTTCCGTAATGTGGACCGAGGTTAATTGCTCTTGGAAACCCAATTCCGGGTATTGATGAAATTGCCGTCGCCATTGGATCAATTGACCATGTAGCGCCTGGATGGGCAAACGGATATTAGTACTGGGTAGATTGGTTGGCTGGGGAAGGGTAAAAACCATAGTGGAAAAGCAGGGTGGTGTTTGTATTTTAACCATTCCCCCCAGGCATTATCCCAGCCAGAGATAGCTACCGCCCAAGGCGATCAAGGCACTGCCCATGGGAACAGTTAGGTTATCAATGCCCCAACGGGAAAAGCTCTCCAATCCCGCACTGGCGATCGCCACCGCCCCGGCAACAACGAAGCAAGTAGCTGTGAAGCCAAAGGTGTAACCCAGGAGTGCCACTGTGACCAAAAAACTAGCCAACACCATGGTGAGAGTGCCTTCCCAACTTTTGCGGAAACCAAAGACTTCGTAGCGGTGACGACCCCATCTTTGTCCCACCAGGGCCGCCATTCCATCACCCCAGGCCATGACTAAAATACCGATCGCCGCAAATACCGGCAGTTCCACAGAGAAAAATCCCCCCACCAATAGACCAATGCTCAGGGCATAAAATAAAGTGCCGTAACTATGACGGCCAACACTTTCCAGGCTGGGTAAAATCGGTAAACGGTAGGAGAGCACTGCAATGCCAGCGGCAAAGACACCGGCGATCGCCCCCACCCAACCGGGAATACCCAACCACCAAGCGATTAGCACCACCTGCCCCGCTCCGATGTGGACAATTTTGCGGGTTACCTCCGCCGGACTAGGGGAAAGACGGTTAAGTAGTTCCGCCGTTAACACCACAGCCCCTAGATAAGTTGCCGCTAGCCCCACCGCTATCCAGAGGGATAAATCCATAGGACTATTTTGCTCGATGCCCATTAGGAAAGAAAACCACGGTTATAGCCTCGGTGCCAGCACCTTAGATTTTTGACAATCCCACTAATCATACCTTCAAAAATATGATCGATCTTTTAATCAATTTGGGTTTCACTACCAATGTTTGATTTTCGAGTAGTTTAAGAACCTGTTTGTAAAGTCTGATTTCGCCCTCTAAACTCTACTCAACTGTTTTATCTTTAACGCCCCGAACAATACGGGAAAGCTCAGATTTTTCATCCACACTGATGCGGGTGGGAGAACCACTAATAATCCGTTCATAATTGCGGAAGGAATCCCGAATGTCAGGGCCGTCATGGCTGATGCTATATTCGCGAATACCTTTATCGTGCCAAGAACCCCGCATTTTAAACACATTTAGGGCCCGGGACATTTCCCCTCGTATCTCCACATACTGCAACATCAAAATAGTGTCCGTAATGGTGGAAATATGGGATTCCGTAATGGAATGGGCCCCCATAAATTGGTCTGTGGTATTAGTAAAGAAACCAGTAATTTCTTCCTGTTTGGCGTAGCCCGTTACCCCAATGACAAATTGACGGAAAGCATTATTAGTCACCCCCCGGGCCAGGGCAGAGAGGGAATCGATGGCAATGCGGGAGGGCTTAAATTCCGATATTTCTGATTTAATCATTTGTAAATGATCTTCCAAACCTGCCGATTCCGGATAGGTACAGAGGAGTTTTAACAAACCTTTGTGTTCCATTTCTTCAAAGTCAATGCCCCAAGAAGAAGCGTTACGGGAAAGCTGAGCCCGGGACTCTTCATAGGCAAACAAAATGGCCCGTTCCCCTTGGCGACAACCTTCTTGTAAAAATTTGCTTACTAATAGAGTTTTGCCGGTACCAGTAGCCCCCGTAGCGAGAATAATTGAATCTTTGAAAAAGCCGCCGCCACACATTTCGTCCAAGGTTTGCACCCCCGAAGAAATCCGCGCATTGGAAGACCTCTGGGTGAGGCGCATGGCCCCAAGGGGAAAAATATTAATGCCGTCATGGGTAATGGTAAAGGGATATTCCCCTTTCATGTGGGTGGTGCCCCGCAGTTTGAGGATTTCTACGGTGCGCCGTCGCCGTTCCCCTTCCAAAACATTACGCAAAACCACCACGTTATCGGAGACAAATTCTTCAACTCCAAAGCGGGCAATGGGGCCATACTCCTCCACCCGTTCCGTGGTCATAATCGACGTTACCTGTAATTGTTTTAGCCGGGCCACCAAACGAAAAATTTCCCGCCGCACCACCGAAGCCGCATCATATTGTTGAAATACCGCTGTGACGGAATCAATGGAAACTAACTTGGCTTTATATTTCCGCACTGCATACTGAATTCTTTCAATTAGGGCCGATAGGTCAAAGGTGCCCACCACTTCCTGCCCTTCCGGATCTGGAGAAGCATCGAGGATAAATAATTTGCCATCTTCAATTAGCTGCTGTAGATCCCAACCAAAGCTGTAGGCATTTTCAATAATGTCACTGGGGGATTCTTCAAAGGTAATAAATAGCCCTGGATAGTCGAAGTGTTGAATTCCCTGATAAAGAAATTGCACTGCTAGCAGGGTTTTACCGGTACCAGAGGTACCACTCACTAGGGTAGTACGGCCAATGGGCAAACCGCCATGGGTAATTTCGTCAAAGCCCTCAATCACAGTGCGAATTTTCTGTACTCCCTTCCTTGGCACGTCGGGGCGGTTGCGTTCGTTAACAATCGGTAAGTTCATTAGCTAAATTTAAATTTTTAAAGAAGTTAGTAAAACTAAATAACGGTTTGGCTAAAACTAATTGAATTTGTTTAGGTTTAGGGGCGAGATTAAGATTTTCTACGAGTTCGATGACTTATGCTGATCCGGAGACGCGCTAGCCCTGTGGCCAAATTTTTTATTGGTCTTCCGCTTCCCGTTCCCGGATTTCGTCATAGAGCAAATCTAGACCAATTAACACTTTTTCTCGGTCGGAAAGATCACCGATGATTTTCCTGACGGGGGGCGGTAAGATTTTAGCTAGGGTAGGGGTAGCAAGAATTTTATCTTCTTCGGCCAACTGGGGATTTTTTAACACGTCGATCACTTTGAGGGCATAAACTCCCTGAAATTCTTGCTCTAGGATATTTTTCAGCATTTTAAGGGCCCGCACAGAATTGGGGGTATTGCCGGCTACGTAGAGTTTGAGAACGTAAGTTTTTTTAAAAGGGCTCATTTTACGGGTTTACTAGGACGAAGGGGGAAACCAACCAAGAAACAACTAAGCAAATAGATAACCAGGGAATCGAGGCAGTTTCAACAGTCAAAAGTTGAGCTGATGATTAAACCGCAGCATTTGGTTATTAATCCGTTTGATAATATACATCAAAGGGAATGTCCTCCCGTGGTATGGAACGACGATACATTTCCCCCAGATGGGCGAGGATGTCGATCAGCACTAAACGATAATCTAGGAGAACTTCTTCGCTCCGTCCTTCTAGCTTGAGGTGCTGGGAAAATTCGTCCATTAACTCCATATGAATTTCGAGGATTTGGGAAATGGCCAGGTCAGCAAAAAAAGCCTGGTTGACAAATTGATCCAATAGGTCGTTAACTGTTCCCTCATTGCTGAAGTAACTGAGGGTAATCTCCCGATATTGGGAACTTAAATCTTCTAGATATTCCTGTTTTTCCTGGGGGGAAAAGTTGCGGTAAAAGTGACTGGGCTTACGTTTGTAATACACTCCTAGGTAACCAAGTCTTTCTTTGAGTTTGTCGGCCAGCCTTCTTTGCTGTAGCAGTAAAAAGCTTTGGGATGATTCATCGACAATGGGGGCAGGGATAGTTTCTCTTTGGTTAGGGAGGGTGCAGAGGGGCCCAAGGTGTAAATAATGGGCGATCGCCCGGTCTACGACGGTGGGCAGTTCGGACCATTGGGATTCGGGCAGATGGATTTCGGCGTTGTGATAGACAATGGTGGGGTGTTCGTTGGTAGTTTTTGCTAGGGCGGAAGGACTAGGTTCGAGCAAAATAATTGGCAACAAACGCCCCTGTTCATAGAGACGATTCAACACCGGTAAAGAATTAACTTCGTAGTAGACCAACAAACAATCAATCCGTTCAGGTTTGTCTTCTAGAAAGGCACAAAAGTCATCTAGCGCTTGAAAACTCGACAGATGATGGCGATCGCCCTGGAAAATAGACCTGAGTCTATGGGCAACGTGTTCGGGAGCAAAAAGACAGAGGGAGAGGGGAGACTGCACAGGGGATCAATAATCAGTCGAAGGTTAATCAGACAAGGGCTCAGATTAGTTTTGTCACCACGGAAGGTGCAAGTTAAGAAAGTATTAATACTATTAATTGGAAAATTGTGTTAAGCAACTACCCCCTGAACGTTAACACAATCTGAGTGCTCCTTGGCCGGATAGCTTAAGACCTGTTTACAAAGATTGAATCTGTGCTCCTAATCTTGTCGCTGGGCATGATTAGCTCAAGGTAACTTTGGAACTTTTTCCCCATGGCTAGGGGGTGGGGGAATTTTTTTACCATCTGTTTGTCAATGGCTAGCCCTTGGCTAGTTCACCCTTTTTGGCTAGGATTTGGGTGTCTAAGCCCCCGATCGCCGCCCTCCATTTTTTATAGTCTCCGTATATGACAAGCAGAATTAACCCCCTCGCCGGCCATCATCCCCCCGCCGATCAACTGTTGGATGTGGCTCAACTGCTCGACAATTACTACCATCAGCAACCGGACCCGGAAAATCCCGCCCAGCTAGTGAGCTTTGGCACCTCTGGCCATCGGGGTTCTGCCCTTAACGCTACTTTTAACGAAGCCCATATTTTGGCGGTGACCCAGGCGGTGGTGGACTATCGCCAAGCCCAGGGCATTACGGGGCCCCTTTATAT
>NZ_JADEWJ010000022.1:0-23865 GCF_015207725.1 Synechocystis sp. LEGE 06083 | reverse complement strand
TACTATACGTGTCTACACATTGTACTGTCTTTTTCGCTTCTCTTACCTTCGTCATACTCCCTCCAAGCTTTCCAGCCTTTTATCTCCATTCTAATTCACCCATTTTGATGAAAGAGGGATAACACTTCGGGTCTAACCATATCGAGGTTTAGGGAACAATCCAGTTGCAGCTTACGATAGTTTACCAAGGGCCAAGTGCGGTGCCAACATTGGGCGATCTGTTGAACTTGACCGTTGACGATTTGATTCCATGGCTCGACAACGCTGAGCCTTTTGTTAACTAATGTCACCTCAACCCTGGGCTGAATCTTTGCTGAGACTGGACCAAGCGGCGATCGCCTGTTGGTGAATTAATTGCCAGGGCTGACCGGTGGCTTTGGCCAGGGCGGCACAATCGACAAATTCGGGGTGGGCATTGAGAATAATTTTTGTACCGGCTTGATAGCTGTAGGCCACTTTGATGCGGATGGAGCCATGGGCAATAACCACAGTTTGCCATTCCCGTTCCAGGGCATAGCGCTGTTGTTGGCGTACTCGGACACCAAGACTAGTGGTTTCCCGGAAAAGTAAATTGAGGCAGTGATTTTGATTTTCTGGCGCACAGAGCACAGTCAGTAAAATGCCAGGGCGGGATTTTTTCATGGCGATCGCCTGGGTGAAAACATCGATTGCCCCTTGGTGGAGCAAACTTTCCAGTAGATAACCCACGGCCTGGGGTTGGAGATCATCTAATTGGGTTTCCAGCACAGTGATAGTTTCCAGTTGCCCAAAGGGGATTTCCTTCGGTGTTTTGGCGGTTTGGGATTCCGTCCCGATCCAGAGTCGGAGAATATTGGCCAACGGTAATTCTTTACTCCCCGCTCCCAGTCCTAATTTTTGCAAATTGAATGGGGGTTTAGTGCCAAATTGGTTGGCTAAAGTAACGGCGATCGCCGCTCCGGTGGGGGTGACCAACTCCCCCGTCAAACCATTGTCATAAACTGGTACTTGGCGAGTTTCCCAGAGTCGTAACACCGCCGGGACTGGAACCGGTAAATCACCATGGGCCGCCCGCACCGTACCACTGCCCGTGGGCAGAGCGGACCAATAACATTTGTCAATGCCTAAATAATCCAGTCCCAAACAGGTACCCACAATATCAACAATGGCATCGGTGGCCCCCACTTCATGGAAATGTACTGCCTCCGGTTCAATGCCGTGTACTTCCCCCTCGGCGATCGCCAGTTGATGGAAAATGGCCAAACTCCAACGACTGACCCTAGCCGGTAAATTGGCCCCTTTGATTAATTGCTCTATTTCCGGTAAATGCCGCCCTCCATGGTGATGGCGATCGGAAGATGGCTCTGTTAATAGATGCACTTCCACTTTGGTGGCCGCCTGGCCTTGTTTTTGCACCATGCCCGCTGCCAAGCGATATTCATGGCCCAAACCCAGCAGGGCCAGTTTCTCCATCAGGTATTCTAGGGGAACCCCTGCCGACACCAAAGCCCCCAGGCACATATCACCGGAAATCCCCGTGGGACAGTCAAAATAAACAATCAACCCCATAAACAATGGCCACCTTCTACAATCTTCATCCCGAAACCCCCCAACAGCGCACCGTTGAGGTGATTTGCAAAAGTCTGCGCCAGGGGGCAATTATGCTGTACCCCACCGATACGGTCTATGCCATCGGTTGTGATCTCAACGATAAAAATGCCGTTCAACGGGTCAGACAACTGAAGCAACTCTCCAATAATAAACCGTTAACGTTTCTCTGTTCGTCCCTGTCTAATATCGCTGAATATGCAGTGGTGTCGGACAATGCCTATCGCCTCATGCGTCGGTTGATTCCTGGACCCTACACTTTTCTCCTGCCGGCCACAAAACAGGTGCCGAAGCTAGTGGTGGAGCCAAAGCGAAAAACCACCGGCATACGGGTGCCCGATCGCCCCATTTGCCAAGAAATTCTGCAAAATTTAGGCAATCCAATTATTTCCACTTCCGCCCACCTACCGGATCAAGACGAGTTTGTCATGACAGAAAAGGCGAAATTATTTGACCTGTTCGACAAATTAGTGGACATCATCATCGACGATGACCAGGAGCCTGGCTATCAAACCTCCAGCATTATTGATCTCACCGACAAAGAACCAAAGGTAGTCCGGGAAGGACTGGGTTGGGAAACCCTGCGAGATCTTTTCTAGTGTGGGATCTGATTAAAGTTGACTGGGTTCCAATAACCCTATGCCCAGGTCCTTGGTCGGTGATAGACCTAAGCTATGGCGATGTTGACGTAGCACACTAATGGCCCGCTGATATTGGGGATCGACATCCGTGGCGATTAAGTCTGGGTCGTTGCGAAACTGGAGCTTAGTATCGTTAGAAATGTCTAGATGAATGTCGGGACTGATGCCTTTGTGGTTGATATCTGTGCCACTGGGGGGATAGTAGCGGGCAATGGTGACTGCCAAGCCGGAACCGTCGGACAAGGTGTTAACAGACTGCACCGTACCTTTCCCGTAGGTAGCAGTACCCACTACAGTGGCCCTTCCCTGTTCTTTTAATGCCCCCGCCAAGATTTCACTGGCACTGGCGGAACGTTCATTGACCAATACCACCAAGGGTAAATCCGTTAGGCTCCTGCCGTTGGCCGAAAAATGGCGATCGCCGCCCCGTCGGTCAATGGTACTGACAATTTCCCCCCGATTGAGCCAGAGGCGGGCAATGTCAATACTAGAAAGCAACAAGCCCCCAGGGTTGCCCCGCAGGTCTAAGATGTAACCACTAATACGACTATTGTTCAGCTCCGTAATCGCCTTTTCCATTTGCTCAGCGGAGTGGGAACTGAATTCATCTAGGCGGATATAACCTACCCGCAATTCCCCTTCTTCCTTAACGTTGTAGGTAACGGAATCAATTTCGATATTTTCCCGTTTGAGGGTAACACTGAAAACACCGCTTTTGGGGCGGGAAAGTTGCAAACTCAACTCACTGCCAATCTCCCCCTGGATCGCCTCCGTGGCCTGCTCTAAGGACATCAAGGCCGCCGGTTGGCCGTTAATGCGGACAATGCGATCGCCAGGACGAATACCTGCTTTCAATGCTGGGGTGCCCCGCATCACATCCACCACCACCAGGTCGCTACTGCGTTTATCCATCAACACCCGGATCCCCACACCGGAAGCTTCCCCCGCCGTTTGACTGCTGAGGATGGCAAATTCCTCCGGGGAAAGAAAACGGGTATAGGGATCATTCAAATCTTTTAATATGCGCCCAATTTGTCGGTAGGCCTCAGCATTATCCTGATAATTGCGCCCCAATAATTCCTGGCGCTTGGATAACCAATTGGAATGGTTAAAGTCCTTATCAACAAACTGTTGATTAACTAACTGCCATACCTCATCCACCACCGCCTTGGGGCTATTTTCCAAGAGGGTCACGTTATCGGACACACCAGTGTCATTCTCCTTTGGAGTCGCCAACGGGGGACTATCGGGATTGATTACGTTGGGAGCGCTGAGGGCTGGCTTTAGATTAGCCCCCAAACCGAAAGCAAATACCAGAGCGGCAGCCAAGGGGCGGAGGCGAAGCAAATGGGGACTCATGGAAGGCAGGGTGGGGCAAAGGGAGGCAGACAAATAGTCAAGTCCGATGCAATGGGACATTGGGTCGGCGGAGGGCAGAATTCCTTCCCCAAAACGGAGGACTAAACCACTTAAGCCCAATCCTAGCAAGAAAAATCTAGTTCGTGGGCAAGATTAGGTCATCAAATCAAGCATCGTCCATTCACTGTCCTCAATGGCTGGCTTCCTTGGTTTACCTGGGGACAGTGGATGGCTTTGCAAACAAATCCCAGGCTAAGGTACTGCTCAGGGATGAATAACTAAAGGGGTGTGTACCTCTGACCACTCAAATAACCACTTGGCATGGTCAACCGCTAAATTAATACAGCCATGGCTTACTGGTGTACCAAAATTTTTGTGCCAGTAGGCTCCATGAATTGCGTAGCCCCCACTGTAATATTGGGCGTAGGGAACATCATCGATATCGTAATCTTCCCCTTTCATGCGATCAATACTGCGTTTGCTTTGAATCGCAAATATACCAGGGATCGTAGGAGTGTCCTTCTTCCCTGTGGAAATAATGACAGCATAGACTGGTTTTGGCCCCTCCCAAGCTATTAAACGCTGGGTCGAGAGATTAACTTCAATCCAACGCTCCTTGGATTTTTTTAGGATGGCCATTTTTCGATTGAGGGTATCTTGGTAGGTTTGGGCGACCACAACGGGAACAAATAAATTAACTGCAACTACTTCCGTGGCAAGAATGCCCGCCACCACCAGGCAACTCCCTCCCCATCGGACAAGGGAAGATAACATGGATGATAATCCTACTACTAATGCGTTCTTACTCTTATTTTAAGCGATTTTTTCTCAAACTGCCCCGAAAACAAGAACAAGAAGTCCATTTTCTCTGGCCGGCGATCGCCGGCCCTTGTCTGATTTCTACCCTTGCAAACAAATACTATGAACCTTTGCCAGGTGACTACATGGCGGACAAACGCGAATGGGGCCGCTGACATTTGCCCAAGCCATAGAGCCCTTAAATAGATTAAATTGACTGATTGATTGCAAGCGCAGTTATAAGAAAAACTAATTTTTTTATTTAGATATTGACATTTTACAGAATCCTGTATGGGCAGCACCATAGAAGACAGCAGCGAACTTTCTTGAAAAACCGCAAAGTTTTCTATGGTTACCCTAATTGATTCTCCAACATCTGCTGCTGTCCAGCCCCGCTTAACAGTCCAAACCGCGGACATTGCAGCCAACACCACAGCGATTCGTTGCCTTGACTGGGATCGGGATCGCTTTGATATTGAGTTTGAGTTGCACCATGGCACAACCTACAACTCATTTTTAATTCAAGGGGAAAAAACGGCCCTCATTGATACTTCCCATCGCAAGTTTGAGTCCGTCTACTTGCAAGAATTGCAGGACTTAATTGACTTGAAAAGCCTCGACTACTTGATTGTTAACCACACGGAACCCGACCACAGCGGTCTGATTCCGGAACTTCTAGACCTGGCTCCCCAGGTGACGGTGATTGGCTCCAAGGTGGCCATCCAATTCCTCGAAAAGCTGGTGCACCGACCTTTTGAGTCACAGATTGTTAAAACTGGTCACAGTCTGGATTTGGGCCAGGGTCATGAGTTGCAATTTATTTCCGCACCCAACTTGCATTGGCCCGACACAATTTTGACCTATGACGCCGGTACCCAGGTGCTTTATACCTGTGACGTTTTCGGCATGCATTATTGTGATGATTCACTTTTGGATGAAACACCGGAACGGCTCGAACCTGATTTCCAATATTATTACAACTGCCTGATGGGGCCGAATGCCCGCTCAGTGTTAATGGCTTTGAAGCGCATTGCGCCCTTGCAATTTGATCTAGTGGCAACGGGCCATGGGCCACTGTTGCAACATCATATTTCCCACTGGATCGGACAGTACGATGCCTGGAGTCAAAATCAGGTCAAGGCTCAAACTTTTGTGGCCCTGTTTTATATGGATGGCTATGGGGTCAGCGATCGCCTAGTGCGGGCCATTGCCGATGGCATTAGTAAAACCGGCGTGGCGATTGAGTTGGTCGATCTAAGCGTGGCGGATACCCATGAAGTCCGCACCCTGGCCCAATGCGCAGCAGGACTGGTGCTGGGTATGCCTCCCCAATCTTCTACTTCAACAACCCTAGATCCTTTACTGGGCACCATTTTAGCTGCGGTACACCCCAAACAGGTGATTGGTCTCTTTGAAACCGGGGGGGGGCAGGATGAGCCCATTTATCCCCTCCGCAATCGCTTCCAGGAATTAGGTTTGCTAGAAGCCTTTGAACCAATTTTACTCAAGACGGAACCAACGGCGGCCACGGACCAGCTTTGCCGTGAAGCGGGCACCGACCTGGGCCAGTACCTCACCCAGAGTCAATCTCCACCAGCAGATACAGCCCTCGATCCAGAACTCAACCAGGCGATCGGTCGCCTTAGCACTGGACTCTATATTCTGACGGCCCAAAAGGGGGATGTAAGAAGTGCCATGTTGGCCTCGTGGGTGATTCAGGGCAGCTTTGAACCCCTCGGCATTGTGATTGCAGTGGCCAAGGACCGGGCAATCGAATCATTGCTCCATCCCGGTGACACCTTTGTACTTAATGTGCTGGAGGAGGACAACTATCAAAGCCTGATGCGCCATTTCCTGCTGCGTTTTCCCCCAGGGGCTGATCGATTTGCTGAAGTTAACACCTATCCAGCCCAGAATGGTTCTCCGATTTTGTTGGAAACCCTAGCCTATCTGGAATGTGAGGTTACCTCCCGTCTTGATGGCAATGACCATTGGTTGGTCTACAGTACCGTACAAACCGGGCGGGTCGCCAAATTGAATGCACTAACTGCCACCCACCACCGCAAACTGGGCAACCACTACTAAATTCACCTTCTACCTGGGATTTTCTCATGCAACTCCTCTCAACCAATTCGGATTCGGACGCAAAGCCCACTCTCCTCTATTTCAGTCGTGCCCTTGTTGTTCGTCTGCTGGAAACGGTGCAGGACTTTATTGTGATTTCACTTTGCGTTGGCCTGTTCAGTTTTATGGTGATGCAGTTGCGGGAAATGTTTGTGTCTCTTTTTCCGCCACTAGACTTTCCCCGGGTCACCGCCGACATTCTATTCCTGCTGATTTTAGTGGAGCTATTTCGGTTGCTGATTATTTATCTTCAGGAACACCGGGTTTCGATCGGAGTTGCAGTAGAAGTTTCAATTGTTTCAGTGCTACGGGAAATTATTGTGCGGGGCGTTCTGGAAGTGCCCTGGGAGCAAGTGCTAGCAGCTTGTTCGTTTCTGCTCATTCTTGGTGCTTTGCTCGTAGTAAGAGTTTGGTTACCCCCCACGTTTGAGGGGGTCGATCCTGAACGGGAAATCTCTCGCCGTCATCAAGTCCGCAAGTCCGGTAAGGCTTCCTCATCAATTTAACTATTTTGACCATCCTTGCCCCCCGTCATCTTTATTTGAAGTTAAACCTATGATTTCTCCAATTAGCGGTCTCCCACAAGCTTTGGATACTTCTTCAGATTCAATTGCCGTTGCTTCCCTGCCTCGGGATATGCAGGTGGCAGAGATAGCCCCCCAAACCCAAGTATTGCGGTCTCGCCTCTGGGATCGACTCAAATTTGAGGTGGAATATGGTCGCCGTCGGGGTACTACGTCTAATTCCTATCTGATTCAGGCCGATTACACGGCACTGATTGATCCCCCAGGGGAGTCATTTTGTGATTTATATCTATCGGAATTGCCAAAATATTTAGATTTAGTCCAGCTTGACTACATCATCACTAGTCATGTTAATCCCAATCGCATGGTTACCCTGGAGGAACTAATGCGCCTGGCACCAAAGGCCAAACTTGTTTGTTCCCGTCCCGCAGTGAAAGTGCTTAAAGCCACCTTTCCCCATTGGGAAGAGCGATTCCAGACCGTGCGGTCCCAGGACACCCTAGATTTAGGTCAGGGCCATGAACTGCAGTTAATGACTGTGCCGACTCCCCGTTGGCCAGACGGTTTGTGTACCTACGATTTTGCTACCCAAGTTCTTTTCAGTGATAAGTTGTTTGGCACCCATGTTTGTGGCGATGCAATTTTTGATGAGGACTGGCGACAATTAAGTGGCGATCGCCGTTTTTATTTTGATTGTTTGCATGCCCCCCAAACCAAACAGGTCGAAACGGCACTGGATCAGTTTGATCCCTTAAACCTGAAGACAATCGCTCCGGGCCATGGCCCCCTGGTGCGTTTTAGCCTCAGTCGTCTATATGGTGATTATCGCCAATGGTGTCAGCAACAACCCCGCCAGACCCTTAAAGTAGTCTTGATCTATGCTTCCGCCTATGGCAATACGGCCACCATGGCCCAGGCGATCGCCAAGGGGTTGATTAAAGCCGGTGTCGCCGTCGAAACCATTAACTGTGAAATCGCTGAAACCGACGAAATTGCCGAAGCAATTCAAGCCTGTGACGGGTTTATTATTGGTTCTCCTACCCTAGGAAGCCATGCCCCTGTACAAATCCAAACTGCATTGGGCATTGTTTTATCCTCCGCAACCAAAACCAAATTAGCTGGAGTCTTTGGTTCCTATGGCTGGAGTGGTGAAGCCATTGACTTGATTGAAACCAAGTTAAAAGATGGGGGCTATCGCTTCGGCTTTGAAACGATTCGCATCCAATTCAGCCCTGGGCCCGATGCCTTAGATAATTGCACAACCTCCGGTGCAAATTTCGCCCGGCAACTGCGTACCAGGAAGCGGCAGAGGGTTGCTCGTCAGGCTACCACCGAAACCCAAGCCGATCGCACTCAGCAAGCGGTGGGACGTATTATCGGCTCCATTGGTGTGGTCACAACCCAATCTAACGGCAGACATCGAGGTATTTTGACCTCCTGGGTTTCCCAAGCCAGCTTCACCCCCGCCGGCATTATGCTAACAATTCCAACCCAATGTGATGCCTACGGTCTAGCCCAGCAAAATACTGCCTTTGTACTTAACCTCTTGCAAGAGGGACGGAGTGTACGGCGCCATTTTGTTCCCCAGCCTCTCCCTAAAGATGGTGATGATAATCCCTTCAGCACAGTGGAACATTATTCGGCCCAAAATGGTTGTCTGATTTTAGCGGAAGCGTTGGCTTATCTTGAATGCCGAGTCCAATCCTGGTCAGATATAGGCGATCATGTTCTGATTTATGCAACGGTTCAAGCCGGACAGGTCTTACAACCCAACGGCATCACTGCCATGCGGCATCGTAAATCGGGGGGACAATATTAGGCGCTGTAGTCTTTTGGATTAACTTCCAATGAGTCGGTAACTCAGGACCCATTTTTAAAAAGAGTCTTAAAATTGCTGGAGCCCTTATGGGACAAGTGTTGGGTCTATTTAATAGTTTGACTCCGAAGTCCTTGTGATGGGCTGATCTAAGCGGGGCTCATAGGATCAGCTCCCATTGTCCTTAGGTTTCCAAATTTGGTTATCGACTTTATTAATGGCATCGACCACTCCAACTATGCAGAGTTAATTGGTTGGTGTAATAAAACTATTTAGCCGATTGGTTTTAGCGGCAAGCTCTCGCTTTAGATAAACTAGTGGATCTACTGAACTTTTTGTCCAATATGTTTCCATAGCTCCCCGCATACAGTGTTTCTTCGCTTGTTGAGCAAGATTTAATTTTTTTATATTAAATGCATATTAAATATGCTAAATTTTGATGTCAGTATCAAAAAGCAAATATTAAAAAGCTTTGATTGTCTAAATTTAGCTATCCGACAAGCAATGAACCCCTAACTGTTACCGCGAGGTTGACACCATGGACTCCCTCTCCGATCCCCTGCAATCGTTTCTAGACTTGGAGTTTGGGCTGAGGTTTTTATGGCCAAAGGAGAACGGGGTAGCCACATCTGAAATCGTTATGTCTCCCCTCTCCACCACCCTGAGATCTTTTCTGGACTTAGGGTTTGGACAGACAATTCTGGAACAGAATCAGAGCCAATTAGTCGCCGCCGAGGTCGTTGCCTCTCCGATCGCCATCTCCAATTGGAATGAAGGAAATCTTAGAAATTTTCTGGCTTGGGTTGGACCAATATTTCCCCTAGATCTGACAGTTGCGCTTGTAAATTTGTCTAATGAAAACTCTATTTTTCATTTGGTCCCATTGCCAGATGTTCAGCCATTTAACGAGCCCAGTCCCCTCTTATCCGAAGAAAATGGGATCAACGGGGAATTCGAGCTTGCGGCAATCTCTTTGCTCAATCGGGACGGATGGTTAGGAGAATCATCAAACCCATCCCACCTTTTGGCCAATTCCTCGGCTTCTTGTGCCTGTCCAGCCTGTGCAATGTTGATCACCCAAGCTCCAGTTGGTTACCAAGATGGCACAGCGTCAATCCCGCCCATAGCCTTTGATAAAACTTTTAAACTCCACAGTAATCCTTTTGCCAATCACACAATCTATCTAGATTTCGATGGTTATTTTATCGCCAGTTCCCAGTGGGAAAACGGAGGAGCCCTCCAGCTTCAGCCTTACTACAGTGGAAGCACATTTACCGATGCCAATAAAGAAGAAATCCAGAAAATATGGCAACGGGTTGCAGAAGATTTCGCGCCCTTTAATGTTAATGTCACCACCGAAGAACCCAATACAGAAGATTTGAAAAAGTCCGGTAGTGGAGATCAACGTTGGGGCATTCGTGTTGCCATGACCAGTAATTTAAACCTTGTCACGGGAAAAGCCATTACCAATGCAGGAGGCGGAGGCACAGCCTACTACAACAGTTTCAACTGGGCTACAGATGAAGTGGCGCTGGTTTTTAACCAAGGAGAATATGCCGGTGCGGAAACCGTTAGCCACGAAGTAGGCCATACCCTAAATCTCCGCCATGACGGAGGTAGCTATGGTAGCAATTCTAGCTATTATGAAGGACATGGTTCCGGCGCAACGAGCTGGGGCACGATTATGGGTGCGCCTTTTATCAACGCCGATGAGAATGTTACCCAATGGAGCAAGGGTGAATACATAGGCGCTAACAATACAGAAGACGATCTCGCTATCATCACCAGCAATGGCTTTAGCTACCGAGTCGATGATTACGGCAACACCTTGGCTTCTGCCTTTGAGTTAACCGGCAGCAATATTAGTACTTTCGGAGTTATTGAACGCACAAGCGATATCGATTGGTTTAAGTTTGTCACTGGGGTTGGAAACATTAATTTCAATATCAACAACGCCTCTCGCGCTTATGTCGCCAATGGGGATGGCAGCTACACGACAGAATATCTAACTCCTCGGGGGCCAAATTTAGATATTTTTGCCAAATTGTTCGACGCTTCTGGTAATTTGCTTGTCCAAAATAATCCTTCAGATTTACTGACCGCAAGTCTAAACTATACGATTACTACGGCCGGCACCTATTATTTGTCAATTGATGGAGTCGGTGTTGGTAATCCTTTCGCCAATCCCCCCTCTGGATATACCGAATACGCTAGTCTCGGCCAATATTTAATTACAGGAAGCGTTGTTCAGCCCACTACCAGTCCGGCAATTCTTGTTTCACCGACATCGGGTTTGACGACAACGGAAGCTGGAACACAGGCAAGCTTTACCGTAGTTTTGGCGACCCAGCCCTCCGCTAATGTCACCATTGGAGTTAGTAGTAGCAATACTAACGAGGGAATAGTTAATGTAAACGCACTTACATTCACAAGTGCGAACTGGAATGTTCCCCAGACTGTTACGATTACGGGAGTAGATGACAGTGTAGACGACGACAACGTTTCTTACACTATTGTTCTAGCTCCCGCTAGCTCCACTGACCCCGATTATGGTGGACTGGATGCAGCCAACGTAACCATTACCAATCAGGACAATGACACTGCTGGTATTTGGATTAGCAGTCCCAGCGCCAATAACACCACTGAAGATGGCGGAACAGTGACCTTTGCCGTCCACCTCAAGTCTAAACCAACCGCCGATGTTACTTTACCCATTAGCTCTAGCGATATTTCAGAAGGTGTAGTTAGTGCTTCTTCCCTCGTTTTTACCAGTGTTAATTGGAATATTTCCCAGATTGTAACGGTAACCGGTGTTAACGATGGGCAAACTGATGGTAATGTGTCCTACTCCATTGTGACAGGTACGGCATCCAGCATTGACGGCAAGTACAATGGTTTGAATCCTGATGATGTTGTCCTAGTCAATAACGATAATGAACCCACTCCAGTAACCATTTTTTCCGATAGCTTTGAAGTCTCGGAGTGGAACGGTCTATGGATCGAAGATAGTCAAAATGATTGGTTTCGTTCTACCCAAAGGGCCCGGGATGGTTCCCGTTCTGCAGAAGTGGATGGGACGGCGAATAATGCGACCATAACTATTGCCCAACCCCTTAACCTCACTGCCTACAGCAGCGCCACCCTCTCGTTCTCTTGGTTCATCGAAAGTAACTGGGATAGTGGCGAATACATTGCCCTTGATTTTTGGAATGGCAGTAGCTGGCAAGAACAACAACGTTTAGCTGGCAATATCAGTCCGGAGAATGTTTGGCAGGATGTTTCCATCAATGTACCAATCTTAAGTAACTTCCAGTTCCGCTTCCGGGCTAGTGTCAGTAGTAGTAACGAAGACGGTAACGTCGATAACGTTAAAATTACTGCCCTGCCTGCTGGGCAAAATACCTTTCCCCAAGCTTTTATTACTGGCAATACCTCGGTTAATGAAGGGGCAATTCTAATCTTGTCGGGGGCTAACTCCACCGATAGTGATGGCTCAATTACTCGCTATGACTGGGATTTTGATGGTGACGGTCAATATGACGACGCAACAGGCCCCAGTGTCAACTTCACAACATCTAATAGTGGCATTGCTACCGTTGGATTACAAGTTACAGATAATCTTGGGGGGACAGCAAAGGCCAGCCAGATCATTACTGTCAACAACGTTGCCCCGATCGCCAACGCGGGTATTTCCCAGACAGGTTTTATCAACGTTCCCTTTGTCCTCTCTGGTGCAAATTCCACCGATCCAGGGAATGACATTATGACCTATGCCTGGGATTTGGATGCCGATGGCCACTACGATGATGGGACTGGTGTTGACACAACTTTTATTCCAACTCAGCCTGGCATCTATACCATTGGTCTTCAAGTTACCGATGCCGATGGCGCTTCCTCGACGGACACCACAACCATCACAGTTCAAGATAAGCCAGCAGAAAATCTACTGTTCTACGACAGCTTTGAATTGTCGGAATGGAATGGGAACTGGGTTGAGGATAATCAGAATGATTGGTTTCGCTCTACCCAACGGGCCCGGGATGGATCTCATTCAGCAGAGGTAGATGGACTAGCTAATAATGCCACTCTGACTATGGCTAGACCACTCAATTTAGCCGATTATAGTAGTGCTGTCCTCACTTTTTCCTGGTTCATCGAGGGAAATTGGGACTATGGCGAATACATTGCCCTAGACCTTTTTAATGGCAGTAACTGGACAGAGGTCAAACGTTTATCGGGTAATGTGGACCCGGAAAATAGTTGGCAAGATGTTTCCCTGGCTCTGCCTCTCAGTAATAGTTTCAATTTAAGGTTTCGGGCCACTGTTAGTAGTAGCCTTGAAGACGGCAACATTGATAATGTACGCATTGTCGGACTAGGCAGCGGCACTGCGGCTTCAGCCTACGGTTTGAACCTGGAAACACCGGAAACCGGTCTGTTTTCTCCCATGGGCTCCTATGGACAGGTCTTAGGAATAGGAGTGGATGGCCTACATCCCAGCTAGTTGACATCCTCCAACCCGGCTAAAGTCTGGGGATTCCTAGACTTCACAATCTAGGCTTTCTGCTTCATAGCTCGATGCTTTTCGGACTACCCTCGCCTGTTTTACTACAAACCCCTCTGGAATAGAACGGGTATAGTGCCAAACCACTTTGCCAATTTTGGGGAGTTTAATCCCTTCTGCGGACACCGGGTTTTTCCCTAACTGAGGGAAGACAAATGAACGCAGATTGTGCCGCTTTTTAAAGCGTGGAAAACCAAACCCTCTTTTGTGCATATCATCCCAAGCCCGCTCCAACTTCCTCAAGGTTTGTTGGAGGATTTGGGAATGGGTGTTGGCTAATTCAGGAATGTGTTTTCTTGCCTCTGTTAAGCATTTTGCTTGAACGTGGTAATCAGGAAAGGGTTCGTCCGCAGAGAGAATGTATTCCCCTGGAATCGAGCAAGCATTAACTGGAGACCTACGAGAAGCACACCAATCCTTGCGTTCTCGCAGGGCATAGTTCCACACCTCGCGACAGACATTTAAGCTTTCCTCTATGTCCAGCACTTGTTGTGGAGTTGGTTTCAGCTTGTAGGCGTAGGTCATGGTTAACAGACCCACACTTTAGCTTACACAAGATGCTTTGTGTGTAAAACTTTCACCTGCCAATTAAAGCCGTCTTGAAGTACCTCTAGGAATTGGGGCGAGAATAGTTTCAAATTGAGTGAGACATTGTTTTTGTTAGTGATCAAACCCCTCATCCTTAGGAAATTGCCCATCTTTAGACGTCATAGATTCGTGCTTCAAGAGCACTGGGATTTTCGGTGCAGTAGTGGGTAAAGGAATTGTGTGGCGTGTTTTTGGGCTGAGATTTGTCAACCTGTTGCAATTCTTCAACGGTTTCCCAAGCAAGCACCGCATCTAAGCTACCCAAGCCGTATATTTCAGTGATGCGGCGAGCATGTTCTAAAGCAGCTTTAAGACGGTTGTCCAATGTCGTGGCTGAAACATTGTCTGCCAATATTGTTGCGGATTGAGAAGCTTTAACCGGGGTGATAGTCAGGTAAGACATGGCAATAACTACGTTTTTATGAACTGTCTCTAAGCTTATCTATAATTACTAGCAATGCAAATATCAAATTGATATAAGATTCAATTATCTTTCATCAGCTAAATAAATCTTTGGCCTTGCTCAGAATTAATGCATGCCCACCCTTGCCAAAGTTAAAAAGTTAACTCCCTAACCCATCAGAATTTGGACCGTTGTCCGTGCCATGGGCCAGCAATCTATCCCATCTGATGTCGATGTTGCGAACATGGTCCGCTAATGTTCTAAGTCATTATGCAAGAGCGCATTGCTGTGGTAAGCCAACTTTCATGGATTGGGACAGATTTGTCATTGGGCAGAGGGAAAAAGCTAAACTGGAGGGCAATTTGATCATTTTCACTATCATTGGGGAATCTCCATGTGTGGCATTGTTGGTTACATCGGCACCCAAACGGCGGTAAATATCCTCATTGAAGGGCTAGAACGCTTGGAATACAGAGGTTATGATTCCGCTGGTATTGCTACGGTCACCGAAGAAAAAATTGAGTCGGTGCGGGCTAAGGGCAAACTATTTAACCTCAAGGAAAAACTAGAAAACCACAGCAACTTTTCCCGCCTTGGCATTGGACACACCCGTTGGGCCACCCACGGCAAACCAGAGGAGCATAATGCCCACCCCCACTTGGATAACCAGCAACGCATCGCCGTTGTGCAAAATGGCATCATTGAAAATTACCAAACCCTGAGGGATCAGTTAAAGGAAAAGGGTTATCAGTTTTATTCGGAAACTGACACTGAGGTCATTCCGATTTTAATCGCCGATATTCTCAAGGATTTGCCCGGCGATGACCCAGACAAAGCCCTGCTAGAAGCCATTGGCAAGGCGGTACACCAGTTAGAGGGAGCCTTTGCGATCGCCGTGTTGGATGCCCATTGCCCGGAACAGTTAATTGTGGCCCGACAGCAAGCCCCCTTAATTTTGGGATTTGGCCAGGGGGAATTTTTCTGTGCGTCCGATGTGACTGCCCTAGTGCCCCACACTAATACAGTGCTGTCGTTGGAGAATGGGGAAATTGCCAGGTTAACGCCCCTGGGGGTAGAAGTTTATGATTTCCAACTCAAAAGACTGCGGAAACTGCCCCGTACTCTAGACTGGAGTGCCACCACCGTCGAAAAACAGGGCTTTCGGCACTTTATGCTCAAGGAAATCTACGAGCAACCAGCCGTTGTCCGCACTTGCTTGGCAACTTATCTGAATGAACAATGGCGGGCCGCCGACCATCCCAGTCATAGTCCCGTATTCCTGGGCCTAGATCCCCAGTTGACCAAAAATCTACAACACATTCAAATTTTGGCCTGTGGCACCAGCTGGCATGCAGGCCTGGTGGGGAAATATTTACTAGAACAATTGGCTGGTATTCCCACCACGGTGCATTACGCTTCGGAATTTCGCTATGCGGCCCCTCCCCTAACGCCCCATACTCTCACCATTGGCGTGACTCAGTCGGGGGAAACGGCGGATACTTTGGCGGCCCTGGAAATGGAAAAACAGCGGCGCCTCACTTTGGAAGATGACTATAAACCTTTAATTTTGGGTATTACCAACCGTCCCGAAAGTACCCTGGCCACCATGGTTAATGAAATTATCAATACCCATGCTGGCATTGAAATTGGAGTGGCTGCCACCAAAACTTTCGTGGCCCAGGTGTTGGCATTCTACTTCCTCGCTCTGGACATCGCTTTTCAGCGGCACAGTTTGAGCCTGGAGGCCATAGAACACATTATGGTGGGTCTGCGACAATTGCCCGCCCAGATTGAAACTATTTTGGAACAACAGGGTAGTGCCATTGAAGCCCTAGCCCATGAATTTGCCGAAACCCAGGACTTTATTTTCTTAGGGCGGGGCATTAACTTTCCCATTGCCTTGGAAGGTGCCCTCAAGCTGAAGGAAATTAGCTATATCCATGCGGAAGGTTATCCTGCGGGGGAAATGAAACACGGCCCCATTGCCCTTTTGGATGCCAAAGTCCCAGTGGTGGCGATCGCCATGCCGGGGTCAGTCCATGACAAAGTAATTTCCAATGCCCAGGAGGCCAAAGCCAGGGATGCCAGGTTAATCGGAGTCACCCCCATGGACGACAACCAAGCCCGTTCTGTGTTCGATGATTTATTGTTGGTGCCCCACGTAGAGGAAATGCTCTCACCCATTGTGGCTGTTATTCCCCTACAACTTTTGGCCTACCACATTGCTGCCCGCCGGGGCTTAGACGTGGATCAACCCCGTAATTTGGCCAAATCCGTCACAGTGGAGTAGGTCACAAACCCTAGGTGATTGGTTGATGTCGGCGGAGCTCTGCTGCCAGAAAAAAGCTGTGGAACAATGGCAGGTAAACCCATTTATGTTCACCGGCAACTCGGTGTCGCAACTTCAAAATATCCCCTATGACAAGCAAAAAATTTTCCTGGCCAAAAACAGTTATTGCCCTACTCTTAACCCTAGGTTTATGGCTAGGATTGGCCGATTTCCCCGCCTATGCCCTGGGGGGCACCCAACCCGCACTAGACCAACCTGCGCCCCTGTTCACTCTGCCCAGCACCACTGGCGAAGGGGAAATTAATTTGGCTGATTATCGGGGTCAATGGGTAGTGCTGTATTTTTACCCCCAGGACTTCACCCCCGGCTGTACTTTGGAAGCCCAACGTTTCCAGCGGGATTTGCCCAAATACCAAGCCCTCAATGCCCAGGTAATTGGTGTGAGTGTGGACGATTTAGATTCCCATGAAGCTTTTTGTGATGCGGAGGGACTTAAGTTTCCCCTCTTGGCAGACTCCGATGGGGCGGTGATTAAAGCCTATGGCTCTTGGCTGAGTGGCATGGCCCTGCGGCATACCTACGTCATCGATCCCGAGGGTATGTTGCGGGAAAGATTTCTCGGCGTCAGACCCGCCACCCACAGTGAAGAAGTTTTAGCCCGCCTAGAAGAATTGCAAGCCTAGGCGATCGCCATTTTTGTTCAACAAATTTCCAGGGTTTTAAAACTCAAAACTTTCCTGAGTCAGGGCCGTTTGGCGGTCTTGACAGGCCAGGTAAACTGCCTCTAGTAAAACTTCGGGGGGAGTATCGGCCAGGGGAGCCGTGAGACGCAAGCGGTCTTGTATCTGTTGGGCTAGCCTTGCCTCTGCTTGTTGCCTCGCCTTGGGCAGCAAATCCCCCCGTCGGAGCAGATAGTCCCGGATCACGAACCAATGGTCCGCCGTAATTCTTTCTAACCCCGGCCATTGGCTTAATTGAGTCGCTAAGGATTTAGCTGCTTCCGGTTGTTGAAGTTGTAGGCGATCGCCTCTTGGGTGCCGACTTTCTCGAATCACCAGGGTGTCAGCCAATAAATCTCCAATGCGTTTTTCCTGCCGGCCAAAAATGATCATCAGAGCGCCAATGTAGAGAAAATCATCAATGGGGCGAAATAGAGCCCGTAAACTAGCTTCCTGTAGCCCCACTGGTCGCCCATCTCCCCGGATTACCCGAATTTTAGCCCGACGCTTACCAGGGGTTTGTCCCTGCCATAGGGTTTCAAAAAAGACAAAATAGCCCACATAAACCGCAAAAATCAGAAAGATTTGGATAGCTGTCAACCACAATTGCCAGTCGTCGGATACATAAAGGGAAAGGTTATAGGCCAGTACCGCCCAAATAATTAAAAGTACAAAGATTATGGTTCCCAGGCAGATATAGTCAATCAACACCGCATAGAGACGATTGCCAATGCCGGCTAGGGTAAACTCTAATTCGACACTTTCGGGGGTTTCCACTTGGTAATGGTTAAACAGGGCCATGGTTTCTAGCTTGAATGGAAAGGAGGGGAACAAATGGGACAATGGCGGCTAAATAGCCGGTCAATGGGACAGTGTTATCCCTGGGGCAAGCTTTAAAATTTTGCCCGATCGCCGTAAGATAAAGGCTGACAAAGCTCGTTTTTATCGGCGTATTTAACAAAAGACTATGGACATTTTGACATTAGGTTGGGTAAGCGTGTTGGTTCTGTTCACCTGGTCCATCAGCATGGTGGTGTGGGGTCGGAACGGCTTCTAGGGAAAACCTCGGATTTGTCGCCGTTTAAGAGCTTTTGATACCGTGGAATCAACTCCTGTTCTCAATACCCTTTTCTTAGTGGCCCTGGTGATGCTAGTGCTGGTCAGTGGAGGCATTCTCTACTTGACCACCTTGGAGTGGCGCGATCGCCGTCGTCAGGACCGGGATAAAAAAATGAGCCGCTAAATTTGTTTGATTTGCGGACATAACCATTGTGATAGCCATGGGTTTTTCCCGTCTGCCGGTGATCGGGGTGTTTTTTGCCCTGGTTACCGTAACTTTTCTGTTAATTGCCAACTTTAGCCAAGGTCAAGACCCTGCCCCAGTCATTCTGGCCAAGGAAGTGAACGTCCAAGACCAGTCCACCCCGGTGGTGATTGTGGCGGCGGGGGACATTGCCTGTGCTCCGGAAGATCCAGGTTTTAACGGTGGTTTAGGAACCCCAGACCGTTGCCAGATGGCCGCCACGGCAGACTTGGTTGCTAGTGCTAGTCCTGATCTAGTTTTGCCCCTGGGGGATAACCAGTACGAACGGGGAGAATTGGTCAATTACCAAGCTTCCTACCAACCAACCTGGGGAAAATTTGACTCCATTAGTCGTCCGGTGCCAGGCAACCACGAATATTACGGCCCCGATAAGGATGCCGCCGATTACTTTAATTATTTCGGTGCAGTAGCTGGCGATCTCGCAGAGATCCGCTCCGCGGTGCGCCAAAAGGGTTATTACAGCTATGACCAAGGGGATTGGCATTTCATTGCCCTCAATTCCAACTGTGAATACATTGGCGGTTGTGAAATGGGATCGGCCCAACAGCAATGGTTAAAGGCAGATCTGGCGAAAAATACTAAGCAATGCACCCTAGCCTACTGGCACCATCCCCGTTATTCCTCCGGTGTGCACGGCAACCAACCCCAAATGGGAGACCTCTGGCGAACCCTCTATGACGGTGGTGCGGAGTTAGTGCTATCGGGCCATGACCATCTCTATGAAAGATTTGCCCCCCAAAATGCCCAGGGCGGCTTGGATCAAACTAAGGGATTGAGACAATTTGTCATCGGCACCGGCGGCAAAAGTCTTTATCATTTCAAAACTGTGCGCCCCAACAGCGAAGTTCGGGCAGTGGGGGTATATGGAGTGCTGAAAATGAAACTTCAACCCAACAGCTACCGCTGGCAATTTCTAGCGGCCAACACCGACGAATTTGATGAACAGGGGGAAGATTTGTGCCATTAGGGCAATGATTATGTCACTGCTGGGCACCTTTGCCATGGCCCAAAACTAGAAAAATACTAATAAATTCCATCACCCATTCTAATTCTCCTTTGCGGCAAACCTGCGCTAAGCTTATTCGTGAGCATTTCTCGGTTGTACCTATGGACTTTTCTAGTAACGTTGCAGCGCAACTCAATGCGGGGACGATTTTGCCGGAGGGCGTTGTTATTGTCACTCTCCTCCTTGTGCTAATTGTGGATTTGATTGGGGGACGCAAGGTAGCCTTGGCCCTGCCCTACCTGGCGATCGCCGGTTTATTGGTGTCGGTGGGTTTGCTAGTTACTTCCTGGTCCATGGCGGATCCCATTGGTTTTATCGGTGCTTTTAATGGGGATAACCTCAGCGTTATTTTCCGAGGCATCATTGCCATGTCCACCGTTGTCACCATTTTGATGTCGGTGCGCTACGTCCAACAAACGGGGACTTCCTTGGCAGAATTCATTGCCATTTTGCTCACGGCCACCCTGGGGGGCATGTTTCTCTCGGCGGCCAACGAGTTGGTGATGATTTTCATCTCCCTGGAAATGCTCAGTATTTCCTCCTACCTCATGACCGGTTACATGAAGCGGGACCCTCGTTCCAATGAAGCAGCGTTGAAATATTTGCTCATTGGTGCTTCTAGCTCCGCCATTTTCCTTTACGGTCTTTCCTTGCTCTATGGTTTGTCCGGCGGTGAGACCCAGTTGGTATTAATCGCCGAAAAATTAGTTAATGCCGACAGTATGGGTCAATCCCTCGGTTTGGCGATCGCCCTGGTCTTTGTCATTGCCGGTATTGCCTTTAAAATCTCCGCTGTGCCTTTCCACCAATGGACTCCCGACGTTTATGAAGGTTCTCCCACCCCAGTGGTAGCCTTTCTTTCGGTGGGATCTAAAGCGGCCGGTTTTGCGGTGGCCATTCGGTTGCTGGTGACCGCCTTTGGTGGCATTACCGATGAGTGGCACGTTATCTTCGCTGCCCTGGCAGTGTTAAGCATGGTGCTGGGTAATGTAGTGGCTCTGGCTCAGACCAGTATGAAGCGGATGTTGGCCTACTCTTCCATCGGTCAAGCCGGTTTTGTGATGATTGGCCTGGTGGCGGGTAGTGAAGATGGTTATGCCAGCATGGTGTTCTACATGCTCATTTACCTGTTTATGAACCTGGGGGCGTTTAGTTGCATTATCCTCTTTACCCTCCGCACCGGCAGTGACCAAATTAGTGATTATGCTGGTCTCTACCACAAGGATCCTCTGCTCACCTTAGGCTTGAGCATTTGTTTATTGTCCCTAGGCGGTATTCCTCCTTTGGCAGGTTTCTTCGGCAAAATTTACATCTTCTGGGCCGGTTGGCAGTCGGGATTGTACGGCTTAGTTCTCCTTGGTCTGGTCACCAGCGTCGTTTCCATCTACTACTACATCCGGGTGGTGAAAATGATGGTGGTGAAGGAACCCCAGGAAATGTCCGATGTGATCAAAAATTATCCGGCCATCAAATGGAATTTGCCTGGTATGCGTCCCCTACAGGTGGGTATTGTTGCTACCCTGGTTGCCACCTCCCTGGCAGGTGTTCTTGCTAATCCCCTCTTTAACTTAGCCACCAACTCCGTGGTCAGCACCAAGATGTTGCAGACAGCCCTCCAGCAAACGGAAGAAACTGCGGCGATCGCCATTTCCCATGATTTACCCTAGAGATAGTGGTAAGAATTGCTTTAGGAGAAAAGGTCGATAAGTATCACCGTAGAAAACGACTTAAAGGAGATCTTGGGGGAAATTAAGACCCAACTCAACGATCTCCAAAAAGACGTAACTTCCCTCAAGATTGAGATGGCAACGGTTAAAACCGAGTTGTCTGCGGTCAGGGTTGAGTTAGGCAAGTGAGAGATGATGTTAAGGATGTCAAAGGACGGGGCAATGCTGAAATTTGGGCGTTAATTATTGCGGTTATCGGGGCCGTAATCACTGCCTTTGTTCGTTTAGGCATTTTTCTTAATGCCTAACAAAAAACGATCAGGCTTTTCTCTCGATCGCCCGATCGCCGTTGATATTTTCCCAAAGGATAAAAGCTAGTCTATTCAGAATCGAATCTTAAAGTACTCCCATATTGGCCAAGCCCAGGATTACTCCAGCGCCGAGGATGTGGCCAAAGCTGGCGGTGCCCAGCACAGCCCCTAAACCAAAGCCACCGAAGAAGTTAGGGGAAGGCATGGGGGTGCCTACACTTTGTTGTTTGATGGTGAATTTGCCAAAGGCGATCGCCAAAATGTTGCAAGCAATCATCACCCCAGCAACTTTGGGGCTCCAAGACAGGGTAGCGGGAACGGCGGTGGCCAATAAAAAGCTATGCATTGAGTTCTCCTTGATCGTAAACGATGATTTTAAGACTATTTTTAACGGCGATGGCATCCACCATTAGGCATTGGGCAACAATGGTGACCAAACCAACGTTAAAAGTTTTATCTTAAGGTTCACCTTTGCTTCCCAGGAAAATCTCGTTGCAATACTTAACAAATCCCCTGGCTAGCCGTGACATTTAGCGTCGTAAATGACTCTGACAAAACTGGTAAATCGGAGCAAGATCATTCACCGTCTGCCCTACTTTGTTCTCGGGCCGGGCAATTCTGATCAGAGTTATCCCCAACGCTTCGGCCAGCCTTTGCTTCATCAATTCTCCCCCTTGGGCACCGGAGGCTTTGGTTACCACCACTTGAATTTGCCATTGTTCCCACAAAGCTTTTTCCAATGGTTCAGCTACGGGGGGGCGCAGGGCAATTATTCGGTCGGAGGTAAATCCGGCGGCGATCGCCTGGGTTAAGGCTTGGGGATAGGGCAAAATACGGGCAAATAATATGGCTTGGGTCTGTAGGGCACTGAAATAGTCCAACCAGCGGGCGCCCACGGTCAGCAGCACCCTTTTACCCACCAAGTATGGTTGATAAGACCCTGTGGTTAAACTATCAACGTCGGGCACTTCCAGGGTGTTTTCTCCCAACGGTAGGGGAGGGCGCTCAAATCGGATATAGGGAATATCTTTTTCCTTAGCGATCGCCGTGGCGGTGGCAGTAATTTGGGCCGCAAAGGGATGGGATGCATCGACAATGGCCGCAATACCATGGAGTTCTAGAAAGGTCGGTATTTCCTCCGGGGTCAAAGCTCCGACGTGAACCCTTAGATAAGGATGAAGGGGATATAGATGCCTGGCCTCCGGGGTAGTGACTGTCACCAGACAAGCTATGCCCTGGGCAATGAGTTCCTCGGCGATCGTGCGACTATCCACCGTTCCGCCAATTAACCAAACAGTTGGCAGGCTATCCCCCATAACTAGAATGCTTACAACTGGAATTTTTCACCTAGATAATATTGTCGCACCAACGGATTTTCCGATAACTCCCCTGCACTGCCGGAAGCCAAAATTTGCCCGTCCCGCATAATGTAACCCCGGTTGGTGATGGCTAGGGTCTCCCGCACATTGTGGTCGGTGATTAAAATGCCCATATTTCGTTCCCGTAACTGGGCAATGATGGTTTGAATTTCTGCTACCGCAATGGGGTCTACCCCGGCAAAGGGTTCATCTAAGAGCAAAAATTGTGGCCCTTCCACTCCGATCGCCAAGGCCCGGGCCAACTCGGTGCGCCTTCTTTCTCCCCCGGAAATCTGGGAACCCTGGGTATTGGCCACTTTTTCCAAGCGAAACTCCGCCAATAGTTGTTCCAGACGATGTTTCCGTAGGGGCGGCGAAACCCCAGTTTGTTCTAAGGCAAGGAGAATATTATCCCGCACACTCAACTGACGAAAGACGCTCGCCTGTTGGGTTAGATAGCCTAATCCTAGATGGGCCCGCTGGTTCAGGGGTAAATTCGTTATGTCCCGCTGGTGGAGCCACACTCGACCCGTATTAGGTTTTACCAGCCCCGTAGCAATGTAAAAAGTAGTGGTTTTGCCGGCGCCGTTGGGACCCAGTAAGCCGACAATTTCCCCAGGGGCGACCTGGGCGTTGACCCGATTGACCACACAACGTTTGCCGTAGAGTTTATGGATATTTTCTAAAACTAAGGTCACGATCGCCGTTCTCGCTAAAAAGCCTGTCACCGAATGCCGTTAGTATCCCACAGCTTAAGAACCCAGGGGAGGTAAATCCGGCAAAGTG